>JBBSMX010000005.1:0-61480 GCA_038232935.1 Rhodothermales bacterium
CTCCGGCCTCGCCGAAGCGCTCGACGCCGCGCCGGGCGTGCGGATCGCGTTCGAGCCGAAGCCCTACGAGCCGCGTGGGCGCATCCTCTATGGGCTCACGCCCGAAGGCGTCCTCCTCGGCCATCAGGTCGAGGCCATGCTCGAGAATGAGGAGAACACGCGACTGCTCGCCGAGGGGCATGCCCTCGTGGGGATGAACCCGGAGATCGGGCACCTGATGATGGGATACGAGGACCTCCCGTACGCGCTCTCGTGGCCGCTCTCCGAAGGCCGCCTCGCGCACACGCACTGGAACAGCCAGCCCCTCGGCAACTTCGACCAGGACCTTAACGTCGGCGTGATCTCGCCGGAGCAGCTCGAAGCCGGGCTCTACACGCTCAAGATGCACGGCTACGACGGGCACTTCGGGATCGACGTGAACCCGGAGCGGATGCCAGTGGACGTGGCGCTGAAAAACTCGATGGACGCCCTCCGCGCCGCGAACGACCGGATCAACGAGCTCGACCACGCTCGGATCGTGGAGGCGACGATGCGGCCGGACAAGCACCGTGGCTTGATCGAGGCCCTCCTGATTCGCGCCCGCGCGCCGCACCCCGACCGGCTCCCACCGGTGGCCGACGCACTCGCGTCTCACCCCACCGCCGCCGCGACCCTCGACGCCGACGAAGGATGAGCTATCTCCTCGGCATCGATGTCGGCACGTCCGGCTGCAAGGCCGTCCTCGTCGACGAAGCTGGGCGTGCCGTGGCAACGGCGACGCGGGGGTACCCGCTCTATTCGCTGCGCGCCGCGTGGGCCGAGCAGGACCCGGAGGACTGGTGGCAGGCGACGTGCGAGAGCATACGCGCGGTGCTCGATGCGGCGTCGGTCGCGCCCGTCGCGGTGGCGAGCGTCGGGCTGACGGGGCAGATGCACGGCCTCGTCCTGCTCAACGCAGCCGGTGACGTGCTCCGCCCCGCGATCTTGTGGAACGACCAACGCTCCGCCGCCGAATGCGCCGCGATCACCGAAACGGTCGGCCTCCGCCGATTGCTCGACCTCACGGGCAACCGGGTGCTGCCGGGGTTCACCGCGCCCAAGCTGCTGTGGGTCCGCGCGCACGAGCCCGAGGTCTACGCGCGCGTCGCGCACGTCCTGCTGCCGAAGGACTATGTCCGCTACCGGCTCACCGGTACGCTGGCGACAGATGTGAGCGATCTCATGGCGGATACCGGGCTGCAGGGGCGCGAGGCTCGGATCGCCGGCGGCGGCGCGCGAAGCCTCCTCTGGCAGCAGATCGTCGCCGATGTGCTCCAACTCGCTCTCACGCCTACGACAACAGAAGGGGCCGCCTACGGTGCAGCCCTTCTCGCGGGCGTCGGAGCCGGCGTCTGGCCCGACGTGCCCACTGCTAGTCGAGCGCTCCGCCCCACCGCCGACGTGGTCGAACCCGGCGATACCGCCGAACTCTACACCAAACTCTACGAGCGATACCCCGCGCTGTACCCCGCGCTCGCGCCCCACTTCGCCGCGCTCGCCGCTCTTTAGAACGCTTACCAAAACCAATCAACGCTGTCATAGCGAGGAGTGCAGGGACTCGTCCCGTAGCGACGCGGCCATCTCCCGAGTTCAGCGAGCCGGGAGAGAAGGGCTTCGCCGAGCCTTCGGATTGCCACACTCCCGGAGCCTGCCCTGAGCGCAGCCGAAGGGGTCGCTCGCAATGACGACGCTGGGCTTTGGTAGGGACCCTCAGTCAGCGCTCAACACGACCGGAGCCGCTGCCCGAAGCCAGCTTCTCCACCTCGTCGACGCTCACGAGGTTGAAGTCGCCGGGAATCGTCTGTTTCAGGCACGACGCGGCGACGGCGAATTCAAGCGCATCGCGCGTGTCGTCTTTGGTGAGCAGGCCGTAGATCAGCCCCGCCGCGAAGCTGTCCCCGCCGCCGACGCGGTCGACGAGCGTGATCTCGTAGCGCTGGCTGCGGTGTGGATCGGCACAGTCGCGGTCGTCGTGAAGCATGGCGCTCCAACCGTTGAGCGAGGCCGAAAAGCTCTCGCGGAGCGTGACGGCGACGGCGTCGAAATCATATTCCGCTTTCAGCTCACGGCAGAGACGGCGGTAGCCGGAAGCGTCGAGTTCACCCGCCTCCACGTCCGTCGCGCCCGCCTCGAAACCCAGGCTCCGCTCGGCGTCCTCTTCGTTCGCGATGCACACGTCCACGTACTCCATCAGCGGGCGCATTACGGCCTGTGCCTCGGCTGTCGTCCAGAGCTTAGCGCGAAAGTTGAGGTCGCACGAGACCGTCACCCCGGCCGCCTTCGCCGCGTCGAGCGCGGCCTGCAACGTGCGGCGTGGACCGTCGCCGAGGGCGGGCGTGATCCCCGTCCAGTGGAACCACCGCGCGCCGTCGAACACCGCCGCCCAGTCGATCTCCTCCGGCGCGAGCGTCGTCACGGCGGCGTCGGCCCGGTCGTAGATCACCTTCGAAGGGCGCTGGCTCGCGCCGGTTTCGAGGAAATAGATCCCGAGCCGGTCGCCGCCGCGCACGAGGTAATCCGTCCCGACGCCGTAGCGCCGGAGGTGGTTCACCGCCGCCTGGCCGATCTCGTGCGCCGGCACCTTGGATACGAAGTGGCTGTCGAAGCCGAACTGCGCGAGCGACGCGGCGACGTTCGCCTCGCCACCGCCGTAGGTCGCGTCGAACTGCTGCGACTGGACGAAGCGAGTGAAGTCCGGCGTCGAGAGCCGGAGCATGATCTCGCCGAAGGTGACGACTTTGTGCGATGACATGGGGTGCGAAATGGGTGAACAGAACGGATGAATGCTGATTTGAAACGGCGTGCGAATGCGACGGATCGTATGCTTGAACTTCCCCCATCAACCCGCCTGATCATGCCGACCGACCCCGCCGCCCGCCGCCACGCCGTCACCGAGCGCGTCCTCGCAGCGGGCGTCGTCGCGGTGATCCGCCTCGACGATCCCGACGCCATGCCGCATGTCGTCGAGGCGCTGCAAGCGGGAAGCGTGACGGGGATCGAGATTACGATGACGGTGCCGAACGCGCTCGCGCTCCTCCGCGAAACCGCCGACCGGTTCGGCGACGACATCGTGCTCGGCGTCGGCTCCGTGCTGGACGCGCAGGGCGCGCGCGACGCGGTGGCGGCCGGGGCGCGGTTCGTCGTGAGCCCGGTGATGAAACCGGAGATCATCGAGGCCTCGCACGCAGCGGGCGCGCCGGCGTTCGTCGGCGCGTTCACGCCGACCGAGATCCAGACCGCCCACGAGCACGGCGCAGACATCGTTAAGGTCTTCCCCGCCGATGTGCTCGGGATGGCGTTCTTCAAAGGCGTGCTCGCCCCGATGCCCCATCTCCGACTGATGCCCACGGGCGGCGTATCGCTTACGAACGCGGGCGACTGGGTTCGCGCCGGGGCCTGCGCCGTCGGCGTCGGCAGCGCGCTCCTCGACAAACAGGCCATCGCGGACGGGCGGTTCGAGGTGCTGACGGAGCGGGCGCGGACGATCACGGAGAGCTTCCGGTCCGCCGTCTGAGATCAAAGAACAGGACCGCACAGAGTCGCTATGCGGCGTCGAGCAGGAACACGGTGAGGCTACGCGCGCCGTGCGCGCCGATCACGAGCGCCTGCTCGATGTCAGCGGTTTTGGACGGGCCGGCGAGGAACGCGCCGAAACCCTCGGCGGTCACGTCGAGCCGGGCGTAGGCCTCGTGCATGTTCCAGACGAGGGCATCGGCGTCGAGCGCGAGGACGAGGTGCTGCGTGAGGTACGGCGCGGCGCGGTGCCCCATCCGCGACTCCGGCACCCACACGGCCCCGTTTTCGGCGACGCCGAGCACGCCCCGGCAGACGAACACGTCGATGTCCGCGAGGTCATGCGGGTCCTCGACGGTGCGCAAGTCCTTCGTGCCTGTCACGAGGTCGGGCGCGGCAGAGGCGATCACGGCAGCGTCGGGGAACCGCTCGGCGAGGGCGGCGACCACCGAGTCCGGCTGCACCGTCCGCATCGTGCCGCCGATCCCGACGATGGCCTCGGCGAACCGGGCCGGCAGATCGAGGTCGGGCCGCTCGAAGCGATCGAGCGTCGGGAGCGGGACGGACGGCGGACGGTTCCGCCGGACCGCGCCGAGAATGTCGTCGCGGCTGCTCATCCGTCGCCTCGGGTGTCGGCCGGGCGGTTCTCGGCGACCCAGTCGCGGAAGCTCTGGCGCGGCGGCTCGGGCAGGTCGCGCGAGCGACCCCACGCATTGAGACGGTTATAGACCACCCCGCGCGGTAGCCAGCGCAGCAGACGGCGCGCCACGCGCCCGCCCATCCGGTAGAGCCACGGGCGCTGGAACACCTGTCCCGCGAGCGCCATCGCGCGCCGCTTCCCGGTCCCGGCTAGCCCCTCCGTCCCGACGATCTGCCGCCACTTATAAAGCTGCGTGTGGATGTCGATCTTGACCGGGCACACGTCGCTGCACGAGCCGCAGAGGGTGGACGCGAACGGGAGCGTGCTGAACTTCTTCAGATCGATACCCGGCGTGAGGATCGAGCCGATGGGGCCGGGCACGGTCCAGCCGTAGCTGTGGCCGC
The DNA here is from genome assembly GCA_038232935.1 of Rhodothermales bacterium. GTDB lineage: Bacteria > Bacteroidota > Rhodothermia > Rhodothermales > JANQRZ01 > JBBSMX01. The sequence continues at coordinate 4,576 of JBBSMX010000005.1, forward strand.
CGCTGCGACGGTAGACCGGGCACGTGTTCATGCACGCCCCGCAGCGGATGCACTTCAGCGCAGCGCGGAAGTCCTCGCGCCCGAGGTGCTCGCTCCGCCCGTTGTCCACCAGCACGACGTGGATCTCCTGCTCGGGGCGCGGACGGAGATGGTGCGACGTGTAGACCGTCAGGTCCTGCCCCGTCGCGCTCCGCGCCAGGAGCCGCAGGAAGACGCCGAGGTGCTCGGCCTTCGGGATCAGCTTCTCGATGCCCATGCTCGCGATGTGCAGCGGTGCGAGGTGAACGCCGAGGTCGGCGTTGCCCTCGTTCGTGCAGACGACGAAGCCGCCCGTCTCGGCGATGCCGAAGTTGACGCCGGTGAGCGCAGCATCGGCGGCGAGGAAGCGGGTGCGGAGGTGCTGCCGCGCCACCTCGGTGAGCACCTGCGGGTCCGACTCACCGGCCTCACTCCCGAGCTTCTCGTGGAACAGCGTACCGACCTCCGCCTTCCGGAGGTGGATCGCCGGCAGCACGATGTGGCTCGGCGACTGGCCGGCCAACTGCACGATCCACTCCCCGAGATCCGTATCCACGACCTCGATGCCCTGCGCTTTGAGGTACGGGTTCAGCTTGCACTCCTCCGTGAGCATCGACTTGCTCTTGACGAGCCGCCGGACGCCCCGCTCGGCCAGGATCGCATGAACAATCCGGTTGTGCTCCGCCGCGTCGCGCGCCCAGTGGACGTGCAGGCCGTTGGCTGTCGCCTGTTCTTCGAACCGAACGAGGTGCTCGTCGAGGTGCGAGAGCGTGTGCTCCTTGATCTGCGACGCCAACTCGCGCAGCGCCTCCCACTCCGGCACGGACTGGCTCGCGCGGTCCCGCTTGGCGCGGACGTGCCACAGCGCGCCGTCGTGCCAGTCCGTGCGCGCCTCATCGGCGACGAACCGGGTGGCAGCGGCGGGATGGTCGATGACGGGAAGGTCGAAGGCGAGGTCGCTCATGCCGGGACCCCGTTGAGGATTTCAGCGACGTGGCGGAACTGGACCGGAGCGCCCTGCCGCCGGGCGAGGCCGGCGAGATGCATCAGGCACGACGAGTCCGTCGCGGTGATCACCTCGGCGCCGTGGCCGATGTGGTCGCGCAGACGGTCGCGGCCCATCTTGGCCGAGAGCGCCTCCTCGGTGACGGAGAACGTCCCGCCGAAGCCGCAGCACTCGTCGGCGCGGTCGAGCGGGACGAGATCGAGGCCGTCCACCATCTCCAGCAGACGCCGGACTTTGCTGTACGGCGGGGCATTCAGCTCCGACGCGCTGCCGAGCCGGAGCCCGCGCAGCCCGTGGCAGCTCTCGTGCAACCCGACGCGGTGCGGGAACCGCGCGTGGAGCGCCTCGACGCCAAGCACGTCGGTCAGGAACTCGCACAACTCGAACACGCGGGCGCGTACGTGCTGCACGGCGTCGGTCTGGTCGAGCCGTCCGTAGTGCTCGCGGACGTGCGCCACACAACTCCCCGACGGCGCGACGATGGTTTCGTACGGCGCGAACGTCTCGACGAACCGGCGCATCGCGCCGTCGCTCTGCCCCTCGAAGCCCGCGTTTGCCATCGGCTGGCCGCAGCACGTCTGGTCGAGCGGGATGGCGACGGTGCAGCCCTGCCGCTCCAGCAGCTCCAGCGTCGCCCGCGCCACGCCGGGGTAGAGTTGATCGATGTAGCAGGGAACGAAGAGCGCGACGGTCATCGGAGCCGGTTAGCGGAGGAAGGCGTCGCGGAGCCCGCCGTCCACGGTAATGATCTGGCCGGTCGTCTTGGCGAGCGTGTCGCTGAGGAGCAGATAGATCGCCTCGGCCTGATCGCTCGGCGTGACGGGCTGGTCGGTGAGCGTGCGGCTCGCGTAGAACTGGGCGAGGCGTTGCCGCAGCGTCTCCGTGTCTTCGTCCTCGCTGTAGTCGAGGTCATACTTCGCGAGCGAGGCCATCACGCGGTCGCGCGGAAACATCGACGATCCCTCCACAACCGTCGCCGGGGCGACTCCGTTGACGCGCACGCGTGGGGCGAGGGCGACGGCGAGTTCGCGGACGAGGTGGTTTGCGGCGGCCTTCGACGTGTCGTAGGCGAAGCTGCCCGCCTTCGGCACGACGGCGTTCACACTCGTCGTGATGACGAGGCTGCCAGCCAGATCCTGCGCTTCCCACACCTTCGCCGCTTCGTCGGCCACGAGGAAGGGGCCGGTGACGTTGACGCGGAACGTGTCGTCCCACTTCGCGTCGGGGATGCGGCCCTCGGTGTCGGGATTCGGATAGAGTCCCGCCGTGACGACGACGTGATCGACGCCGCCGTAGGCCAGAATCGTCTGCCCGATGGCATCCCGGATCGAGTCGCGGTCGGTCATGTCGCAGCCGAGCCCGATCACATCGCCGGAGCCCGAGATCCCGGTCCCGCCCACGCCGATCCCCATCCCGATCCGGCCGAGCACGTCCTCGGCCGTCGCCTGCGCTGCCTCTTCGTGGAGATCGACGACAGCGACGACAGCGCCCTCGCGGATCAGTCGCCCGACGAGCTCTTTCCCGATCCCGCTCCCACCTCCGACGACGACCGCGATCCGGCGGGCAAGCGCCTGCTCGGGCGGCATCCGTTGGAGCTTGGCCTCTTCGAGCGCCCAGTATTCGATGTCGAACGCCTCCTGCCGCGGGAGGGCCGTGTATTGATCGACGGACTCGGCCCCGCGCATCACCTCGATGGCGCACTTGTAAAACTCCGCCGTGACGCGGCTCTCGCTCTTCGACTTGCCCCACGCGACGAGCCCGACGCCGGGGAGGAGGATGACGGTCGGATCGCCGCCGCGCATCGCGGGCGAGCCGGGGACGTTGCAGGCGTCGTAGTACGCGGCGTAGTCCTCGCGGTACTGCGCGAGCCCATCGTCGAGCGCGGACTTGAGCGATGCGGCGTCGCCGGTCGCGGGGTCCCAATCGACGTAGAGCGGCTTGATCTTCGTCCGCAGGAAGTGGTCCGGGCACGACGTGCCGAGCTCGGCCAGTTCTTCGGCCCGGTTCGCGCTCACGAAGTCCACGACGTTCCCCCTCGTCTCGACCGTCGCGATCATGCGGCGGTCGCTACCGAGCCGCCCACGCAGCCACGGCAGCACATCGATCAGGAGCGCGTCGCGCGCCTCGTCATCCATCGGCTCGACCCTCGCACCGCCGAAGACCGCCTGCCCCTCGTCGAACTGCGCGAGATACTTCGCCGCCTGGTCGATGAGACGGAGCGTGAGCTGGTAGCACTCCTTGTCGTCGTCGGCCCAGTTGATGAGGCCGTGGCCGCCCATGAGGATGCCCTTCGCCTCGGGGTGCTCGCGGCAGACGCGCTGCATCTCCAGCCCGAGCTCGAAGCCCGGCCGCATCCAGTCGACCCAGACGATTTCGTCGCCGTAGACCTTCTTCGTCATCTCCGGCCCGGCCGCCGCCGTCGCGAGCGCGATCACCGCGACGGGGTGCATGTGATCGACGTGCTTGAACGGGATGAAGCTGTGGAGCGGCGTATCGATGGAGGGCGCGCGCGGATTGAGGTCGAACGTGGTGTGCGGGTACATCGCCACCATCGCGTCCTCGGCAGGCGTCTTGAGGCCGCGCTCGGGGAAGCGGGCGTAGACCTCCTGCAGCGCCATCACCTGGTCCTGGTAGAGCGAGGCGAAGTTCTTCCGCTTCGACGTCCGCAGGTCGCCGCCGGAGCCCTTCACCCACAGCACCTCGACCGCCTCGCCGGTGATCGGGTCCGTTTCGGTGAGCTTGGTGGAGGTGTTGCCGCCGCCGGTGTTCGTGATGCGCCAGTCGCTGCCGAGGAGGTTCGAACGGTAGACGAGCCGCTCGACGGGATCGAGTGCGTCGGCCACCTCGTCGTCCCACAGGTCTTCGACAAATTGGAGCTGGTGGGTATCGGTCTGGGGTTCCATGCGTGCGCTAGTCGGAGGTAGGAGGATAGGTGCGTAAGTCGCTCGACTGGCGGGCGACATCGCGAATGGTGAGACCGGCGGGAAGATCGCCCATCGTGCGGGCCTGGACGAGGAGGTTGCCGAGCGCCGTCGCCTCAGCGGGACCGGCGACGACGCGGACCCCGCAGGCATCGGCCGTGAGTTGGCAGAGCAGTCGGTTCTGTGAGCCGCCGCCGAAGACGTGGAGCACTGCGTACGTCTTCTTCGTCACGCGCTCCAGATCGCGGAGCGCGCGGCGATAGCTCGCGGCGATGCTTTCGAGAATGAGGCGGGCGACCTCTCCGCGGGTCTCGGGATCGGGCCGTCCCTGCTCATGGCAGGCCGCGCGGATGCGTGCCTCCATCTCACCGCGCGGGAGAAAACGAGGCTCTTCCAGATCGACGGTAGCCGGACTCGGAGCAGCTTCGGCGGCTTCGGCCTCCAGAACAGCCCAGTCATCGGTTCCCCACTCGCGAGCGCACTCCTGCAGCGCCCACAGCCCCGTCAGGTTTTTGAGGAAGCGGATCGTCCCGTCGAGCCCGGCCTCGTGCGTGAACCCGGCTTTGCGGGCAGGCTCGGTGACGAGCGGCTCGGTGCGGACGGTGCCGAGGAGCGACCACGTTCCGCAACTCACGAACGCCCAATCGTCTCCCGACGCAGGGGCGGCGGCCACCGCGCTCCCCGTATCGTGCGAGCACGACGCGACGACGGTCACGCTCGGTTCCTGTTTCGCCGGCCCGAGCCGACTCCCCGCCGATACAATCGGCGGCCACGCTTCGGCGTCGAGTCCGAACGCGCTGAAGAGCGGCGTATCCCAGTCCTGCGAGCGGACATCCACGAGCTGCGTCGTGCTCGCATTCGTACGCTCGATGGCGAGCCGACCGCTGAACCGGTAGTTGAAATAGTCGGCGATGAGGAGGTGGTTGCGTGTGCGGCGGACGGCGGCGGGATCGTCCCGTTTGTCGGCGAGGAGTTGGAAGAGCGTGTTGAAGGGGAGGAATTGAATCCCGGTACGCCCGTAGATCGCCGACGGCGAGAGCGTTTCGAATGCGCGGTCCATCATCCCCTCCATCCGCGCATCGCGGTAGCAATACGGCAGACGAACCGCTTCGCCGTCTTCGTCGAGCGGGACGTAGTCCACCGCCCACGAGTCCACCGAAAGCGAGCGCAGACCGGGAGCTACATCGAGCGCATTACGGAGCCCGATTTGGAGGTCGTCCCACAGCGCGTCGATGTCCCAGAACAGATGCTCGTCCTGCTCGATGATCGGCGTCGGGAAGCGGTGCACCTCCTCCATCCGCATCACGCCTTCGCCGAGCGTGCCGAGCACGGCACGGCCGCTGGAGGCACCGAGGTCGAAGGCGAGGTAGGCGGGCATCGGCTCAGAGACTTTGCGGGGGAACGTAGCCGGCCCCGGCGCGCTCGGCGGTTTTGTCCGCCCGGTAGCCCGAGGCACGGAACGTGGCGACCGGATCGAGCGCACCGCCTTGCCGATGCCGCGCCTCGGCGACGAGCGCGGACACATCGGTCTCGTACGCCTCCTTCAGCGACTGCTCGGCCATCAGCACGTCGTTCGCCTGTTGATAGTCGGAGAGGGCCTCGCGCCGTACGAGGAGTGCTTTCGCGTAGGCCCGTTGCAGGTTGTCGACGGTCTGCACGAGGGCCTCGATCGGATCCTTGACGTTGTGGCTCTGGTCGATCATGTACGCCGGTGCGAACCCGTCGTGCTCCGCCGCGGCGTCCACGAGTTCGTTGAAGACGAGGAAGAGCTGGTACGGTTTGATCGAGCCGGCCGTGAGGTCGTCGTCGCCGTACTTCGAGTCGTTGAAGTGGAAGCCGCCGAGCTTGCCCGCCGTCACGAGCCGCGCCACAACGAGCTCGACGTTCGTGTTCGGGAGATGATGCCCGAGATCGACGAGGCACGACGCCCGCTCGCCGAGCGCCTGCGCCAGCAGCAGCGACGAGCCCCAGTCCTGCACGACGGTGGCGTAGAATGCGGGCTCGTAGGGCTTGTGCTCGGTGAAGAGACGCCAGTCGTCGGGGAGCGCGGCATAGACTTCGGCCAGCCCGTCGCGGACGCGCTCGAAGCTCTTGCGCAGGTGCATCTGGCCGGGGTAGTTGCTGCCGTCGGCCAGCCACACCGTGATCGACGAGGACCCGAGCGCCTGGCCGACCTCGATCACATGGAGGTTATGGGCCACCGCCTGCTCGCGCACCACGGCGTCCGTGTGGCTGAACGAGCCAAACTTGTAGCTGTGCGCCTGCCCGACCTGATCCTGAAAGGTGTTCGAGTTGACCGCGTCGAAGCCAAGGCCGAGCGCGACAGCGTGGTCGCGGAGCGCCCCAGCGTCGTCGGGCTCGTCCCACGGGATGTGGAGCGAAACGCTCGGCGTCGCCCCTGTCAGCCGGTGGATGGCGGCGATGTCCTCCATCTTCTCGAACACGTCGCGCGGCTCGCCGCTGCCGGGGTAGCGGCCGAATCGCGTACCGCCTGTCCCGAGCGCCCACGACGGCACCGCCACGTCGAAACTCATAACCCGCCCCACGATGTCTTCGGCGTCGAGACCCCGCCGCTGCAGCACCTCGCCGAGGTGCTCGAAGTCGCGCCGGTGGGCGTCGTGGAGAGACCGGTTCGTCGTGGCGATGGACTCGGCGGTCGGCATGCGGATGTGTAGGCTTCTGGTCAGCAGAAGGGAGCGGACGAGGGAAGGAGCGGCTAGAAAAAGCCGGTTTCCCTCTGGCTTTTGTCTAAGGTACTCCTATCTTAGCATTGATTCATAATTGAAATCGTGTTTTAAATATCAACCCCGACCTCACACGCCCCGCCGCTGCTATGGCCCGACGCCTCCTGCCCGCGCTTCTACTCTTCGCCCTCGTGACGCTTGCGAGCCATCCCGCCCCGCCCCCGCCCGACCCCGAGTTCAGGGGAACGTGGGTGCTCGACGATTCGCTCAGCCGCGCCATCGACCCGTGGCGGAATCTCACGGTCGAGATCGACGTCGAGGGCGACGCCGTCATTTTAAAGCGCCTGTGGCGCGGCTCCCGCGAGGGCGGCGCGTCCGTCGACTCGGTCCGGCTCGTGCCCGGCACGACGGTCCGCAGCGAACCGATGCTCCAGTGGCCCGACGAGCGCCACCTCGGAGCCTACATCGCCGGCGACCGCACCAAGTCCGTCGCCTCGCGGTGGGCCGACGACGAGCGCACGCTCATCACCGAGTCCGACTTCGTCGTGAGCGTGCAGCAGGGCGAGCATCCCGTCCGCGTCTACACCGAGTACCGCCTCTCCCCCGGGGGCGACCGCCTCGACGTAATGGAACTGCGCTCGACCCGCCCGCGCCCGATCCACTACGTCTTCACCCGCGCCGACGCTTGAACCCGATGCCTCCCATGCTCCGTCTGCTCTCCGCACTCTTCCTCTCGCTCCTGCTGGTGACGTCCTCCGCCGCCCAGAACGCTGAGCCTCCCGCCCGCGACGCCACGATGATGCGGCTCGGTGAGAACTGGCAACTCGATGGCGACCTCCCCGTCCATTCGCTGCTCATCAGCCTGCAAGGCATCGCCAACCGCGCCGAGCCCCGGCTCTACTTCATCTACCCGCCCGCCTGGACGTTCACCTTCACCGAGTCCGTCTACGACTACTACCAGAAGACCCACCACGTCACGTTCGACGAGATCGACTCGGCGGAGGCGGCGCTCGACCGGTTCGCGCAGTACGCCGACGGCTACGTGGTGTGGGACGACAGCGTGCGGACCTCGCTCATCGTCGCGTTCACGGTCGCCGGGCTGGAGAACGCCGTCGTCGTCAACGAGGCGCTGATCCCGATGGCTGAGGCGCACGGGCTGAAGCTGGTGGACGATCTTCGCGGGCGCTATCGCGGGCAGAGCGACTACGAGATTTACTCAGATGCGTGGGAGCGCTACGGCGACCGCACGAGCAAGGACTTCGTGGTGTGGATGGGCGGCGTGCATGGCAATGCGATGGAGCCCGGCGTCGCCGACTTCGGGATCTACCAGCGGGCGTTCTTCACCGACCTCTCCGCCAACCCCGAAGACGCCGACGAGTACCGCCTCGCCGACGAGGTGCTCGGCGCGATGGACGATGGCGCGCTCGTGATGGGCTGGCACTCGTACGCCAAAGACACCGAGGGGCAGCACGTCACGCTCGTCTCGCAGAACGCGCTGCGGATGGAAGGCCTCAACTCGCTCCCCAACACCAGCTTCAACACCCACATCCCGACGACGCCGGGCTATACGTTCGAGAACAACCATAACGTCGAGCCGGACGAGGTGCTCGTGCCCAGGGCGAAGGTCTACGTCTCGGCCGTGCAGACGGACGGGCTCGGCCTCGGCGCATGGCTCAAGCCGGGGCGCGGCCAGATGCCCTACGCGTGGGAGGTGACGATGAACTGGTCGTGGATGAGCCCCGCGCTCCTCCAGTATTTCTACGAGCAGGCGACCCCGAACGACTACTTCATCGGCGTCCTCTCCGGCCCCGGCTACATGTACCCGAAGGCGATCCCCGACGACAAGCGCCCGCTCCTCATCGAGGAGGCCCGCAAGCTCACGGACACGCTCGACCTCCGCGTCTTCGAGATCATGGACTACTCCGAGGGCACGCGCACCCTCGGCAACCTCGACCTCACGAAGGAGGTCGTGGATGACTACTACGAGGGAATGCCCGACGCGATTGGCTTCATCAACGGCTACGGTCCGGCCAACACCTACGACCTCCGAGACGGCCGCCCGCTCGTCTCGTTCGACTACTACCTCGGCGAGCGCCGCCCGAGCGAAGAAGCCGTCGCCGACTTGCAAGAGCTGGCGCTGATGAATCCGGAGCGCCCGTACTTCCTCCTCCTCCACATCCGCCAGTGGAGCACGATCGAGCACGTCAAGAACATCCTCGACCAGCTCGGGCCGGAGTTCGAGGTCGTCCCGCTCGACACCTTCCTCAAGCTCGCCGCGAGCCAGCCGGACTTCGAGCCGCGCTACGCGAGTCCGGATCGCCCGCTCACTGGCCCCCTCCACGCGCCCGGCTCTCGCGGCGCCCAACCTCAGCGATAATGCCATGGACCGCCGCCGATTCGTCCACCTCACCGGCGTATCGGGTGCCGCCCTCGCCCTCAGCCCCCACCACCTCTTCCCCGGCAGCGACCTTCTGGCCGGCGTCTCACCCACCGCCGCGCGCGCCGCTCTCGCAGCGCTGCGCGGCGAGGCACCGTGCCAGGCCGAGGTCCGCTCCGAACGCGGCGGACCTCGGCTGTTCGTCAACGGCGAGGAGAAGGTGCCCGTGTGGGGCCTGAGTATCTCCCTCCTCGAAACCGTCGAGAACTTCCAGGGGATGGGGATGCAGCTCCTCCAGCCGCAGATGGGCATGGCGAGCGCGTGGACGGGGCCGGGGCAGTACGACTTCACCGCGCTCGAAACCTATCTCGGGCAGGTGCTCGCCCTCGCCCCGAACGCCTTCTTCTTCCCGCGCGTGCAGCTCCTCACGCCGGTCTGGTGGAAGGAGATGCATCCGGAGGAGACGATGCAGTTCGGGGCGGACGTGCCCGCCCGCTACTGGGACGGCTGGCGCACGCGGCCCGAGAACAACCCGCTCCGCGAGGGCAACCACCACTTCACCAACTTCTACGGCGAGGCGTGGGAGGCCTCGTGGGCGTCCGAGGTCTGGCGGCGCGACACGGCCGACATGCTCCGCGCGCTCGTCCGCTTCATCGAGCAGAGCCCGCTCGTGAGCCGGATGATGGGCTATTTCTTCGTCCACGGCAACACCGAGGAGTGGAACGTCGGCGGCGACAACTGGTGGCCGGGCTACGAGGCCCCGATGCAGCGCGCGGCCGGCCCGGTGCCGCCGCCGCGCGAGCGGCTCGACGCCTCATTCGGGCTGCTCCGCGACCCAGCGCAGGAGCAGAACGTCATCCACTTCTACCGCCGCTTCCACGAGGTCCGTGCCGAGACGGTCGCGCACCTCGCCCGCGCCATCAAGGAGACGATGACGAATCCGGTCATCACCGGCACGTTCTTCGGCTACCTGATGGAGACGCCGCGTATTCAGGAGAGCGGCCACCTCGCGCCGAAAGCGGTCTTGGAGAGCCCGCACGTGGACGTGATCGCCTGCCCCTACACCTACGTCGCGACCAACGATCCGGCGAAGGCACGCTGGGAGAGTGACCTCTACGACGGCGCCGACAACTGGCTCGGGCGCTCGCGCGGCGTGGGCGGCGACGGGTCGTTTCGCTCGATGGTCGAGTCGTACCGGAGGCGCGGCAAGCTCTACATCTCCGAGATCGATCCCGGCTCGTACCGTCATCAGGCGAGCATGTGGAAGGAGATCGGCGGCTCCGGCTCGACGACGCCCGAGGGCACGGTCAACATCCTGCGCCGCGACTTCGGCAACGTGCTCTCGGCTAACACCGGCGGCTGGCTCTACGACTTCGGCCCGTACAACTTCTCGGACTGGGGCCTCGACGAGAAGACGCCCGGCGGCTGGTACGGCGCGCCCGAAATCATCGACGCCGTCGGCGGCGTCATCCGGCTGATGCGGGCACGTCTCGAAAGCGATATCTCGTCGGTGGCGAAGGTCGTCGTCGTGGGCGACCCGGAGGGCTTTCTCGTGTCGCGCCACTGGCTCCACGAGCGGCCGTGGCCGGGGCAGGGCATCCGCTACACGGACCTGTTCAACCACTGGTTCTTCAACGCGCAGGGCCGCGCCCTCTACCGCGGCGGCCAGCCCGTCGACCTGCTCTACCGCGACGACCTCACGGCCGAGGACTGCCGCCGCTACCGGCTAATCCTCGTCCCCAACGCGTTCCTGCTCACGCCCGACGAGGTGGACGAGATGCAGGCGCGCCTGCGCGGCTCCGACGCGACGGTGATTTGGTACTACGCCCCCGGCCTGCTGCGCCCCGAGAAGGATGGCGTGGCGGGCGGCGTGGATCGCGCGCAGATGGAGCGCCTGACCGGCTTCCGCTTCTACGAGATCGACGACCCCGGCCCGTTCCTGATCGAGGCGACGGTGCCCGGCGCGGGCACCCAGACGTTCGGCATCAAGAGCCCGCAGTACTATACGCCTCGTTTCAGCGTCGAGCCCGGTGACGGCGTGGAAGCACTCGGCCACTGGACGCTCGCCGAGCCGCAGCCCGACGGGACGCCCCGCGCGGCCTTCGCCCGCAGGCAGATGGACGGCTGGACGAGCATCTACTGCGGCACCCCACCGATGCCCGCCGAATTCCTGCGTCAGTTTGCGACGGAGGCCGGTGCCGCACCGTGGACGGACCGCCCGGCCATCGTCAACGCCTCGCGCGCCGGAGCGATGGTCGTCTGCACGGACCCGCCCACGGAGTACGGCGCTCCCACTGGAGCCACGGAACGCCCCTCGCCGCCCCCCCTCACCATCACGTTCCCGTTCCCACTCCGCGACGAGACTGGCGGCCCGGCTCGCACGACCCATACGCTCGCACTAGACTTCGGCGACGTGCGCCTCTTCACGCCCTGAGACGTGGCGGACCGCAGATCCCCGCTTCGCTCTCCCGGCTCGTCCACCTCCTCGTTGAATGCGTCTCAACCGGGACTCTTTCAGCTTTCTAGCCTCGCCACCCGATGCACCGCCGCACGTTCGTCCACCAGATGGGGCTTGCCGCCGGCGCTGCTGCCCTGACGCCCGCCGACCTCGTCTTCCCCGGAACCGAAGCACTCACCGGCATCTCGCAGGACGAAGTGCGCACCGCACTGGACGCCCTTCGAGATGAGCGCCCGTGCCGCTCGGAGGTGCGCACCGAGCGCGGCGGCCCGCGTCTCTTCGTCAACGACGAGGAGGTCGTCCCGTTCTGGGGACTGAGCACGGCGCTCCTCACAGGCTCGCTCGCCGCCTTCCAAGGCATGGGGATCCAGCTCATCCAGCCCAACCTGGGGATGACCGACTCGTGGACGGGCCCCGGTCAGTACGACTTCACCGTGCTGGAGGACTACATGGCGCGCCTGCTCGTCCTCGCCCCCGACGCCTTCTTTTTCCCCCGGATGCACCTCATCACACCCATCTGGTGGAAGGACGCGCATCCCGACGAAATCGGCGTGCTCGGCATGGGCGACCCGGGGCAGACGTGGGACATCATCAAAACGGCGGGCTTCTCCCCCGGCGAGGGCAACAAGCGCTTCGCCCCCATGATCGAGTCCCGCGAAGCATCCTACGCGTCCGACGTGTGGCGGCGCGACACAGCCGATATGCTCCGCGCCTTCGTCCGGTTCATCGAGCAGAGCTCGCTCGTGAGCCGGATGATGGGTTACTTCCCCGTCCACGGCAATACCGAGGAGTGGAACACATGGGGCGACGACTTCATGCCGGACTACAGCGCGCCGATGCAGCGCGTGGCCGGCCCGATCCCGTCCGTGCGCGAGCGGATCCACTCGAGCTACGGGCTGCTCCGCGATCCGGACACGGAGGGCGACGTGCTCGCCTTCTATCGCGCCTTCCACGGCGTGCGGGCCGAGACCGCCGCTGCCCTCGCGGCAACGATCAAGGCCGCCATGGACCGGCGCGTCATCGTGGGCACGTTCTTCGGCTACCTGATGGAGACGCCGCGCATCCAGGAGAGCGGCCACCTCAACCCCGACGCTGTCCTCGAAAGCCCCGACATCGACTGCATCGCCTGCCCATACACGTACATCGCCACCAACGACCCGGCCGTGGACCGGATGGAGAGCGACCTCTACGACGGGGCCGACACGTGGCTCGGCCGCGGGCGCGGCGTCGGCGGTGACGGCGCGTTCCGCTCGATGGTCGAGTCCTACCAGCGGCGCGGCAAGCTCTACATCTCCGAGATGGACCCGAGCACCTACCTCGACGTCGAGGACCGCTGGCGTATCATCGGCGGATCCGGCCACGCCACGAAGGAGGGGACGCTCAAGATCCTGCAGCGCGACCTCGGCAACGTGATGGCGGCGGGCGTGGGCGGCTGGCTCTACGACTTCGGCCCCCTCTTCGGCGTCCCCCAGGGGTGGTACGGCGACGCGCCCATCATCGACGCGTGCCGGCCCGTGCTGAACCTGATGCAGGCGCGCCTGACCCACGACATCGGATCGGTCGCGCAGATCGCGGTGGCGGGCGACTGCGAAAGCTTCTTCGTCACCCGTCACTGGCAGGACAGCCGCCCGTGGCCGGGGCAAGGCATCCGCTATACCGACTTCTTCAACCACTGGTTCTTGAACGCGCAGGCACGCTCCGTCAACCGCATCGGCGCGCCTCACGACCTGCTCTACCGGACCGACCTGCGGGCAGAGGACTTCCGCCGCTACCGGCTGGTCCTGATCCCTAACACGTTTCTGTTACGACCCGACGAGGTGGACGCGCTCCATGAGAAACTGGCGGGCAGCGGCGTGACGGTCGTCTGGTACTACGCGCCCGGTCTCCTTCAGCCAGACCGTGTGGATCTATCCCAGATGGAGCGGCTCACGGGCTTCCGGTTCGAGGAACTCCACGCACCGGGGGCGCTGATGATCGATGCGCTCGAACCGGACGGGCAGAAGAAGCCGTTCGGCATCAAGAGCCCGCTTCTCTACAACCCCCGCTTCGCGGTGAAGGGCGACACCGACGAGGGCGTGGAGCCCCTGGGATGGTGGGCGGAGACCGATCAGACGGCGTTCGCGCGCCGGACGATGGACGGCTGGGCGAGCGTCTACGTCGGCACGGCCCCGCTGCCGGTGTTGGTCCTGCGGCGGCTCGCCGCAGACGCCGGGGCCACGCTGTGGACCGACCGACCGGCCGTCGTGACGGCCTCGCGGGCCGGCGCGATGGTCGTCGGGCAGGACGGCCCGCCCTCGCCCGGCACGAGCGAGCCCGGCGAGGGCACGTCCGCATCGCTCACCGTCACGTTCCCGTTCGCGATGGCGGACGCGAGCGGCGGCCCAGCCCGCACCGTCCACACGCTCGCGCTCGACTTCGGCGACGTGCGTCTCTTCACGCCCTGATCCGTGATGCACTCACCGGCACGGCCCCGGCTCGACGGCGAGGGCGATCTGGCGCGCCTCGGCGGTATCCACGGCCGTGTAAAAGTGGTGGTGCCGGGCGTCGGTCCGCAGCACGAACGGCTTGTGCGCGTGCTGGGCATCGAACGCTCCCGGCTCGCCGACCCGCAGCACGGGATTGCCCTCGTACGGCACCCAGCCGAGCGGGAAGTCCTCCGCACTCGTCATCGCGAGGCCATCCTGCGCCTGCGTCCGATCCCAGCTGTAATAGGCCATGTACCACGTGTCCCCGACCCGGTAGAGGCTGGGGTCCCCGGCCCGGCCCGTCGCATCCCACGCGCCGGGCTCACGGCTGCCGACGAGCAGCGGGTTGTGCTCATCGTGGACGGTCCAGGTCTGCAGGTCGGGCGAGGATGCGTAGCCGATGAACTCCTCTGCCTGACCGTCCACGACGCCCGAGGCATTGAAGAAGAGGTAGTAGGTACCGTCCACCTTCACAACGTTCGGGTGCCAGATCGCATCGCGCCGCCACCCCTCGCCGGCCGGCCCGATGATCGGGTTGCCCGCGTAACGCTCCCACGCCACGAGATCAGCCGATGTCGCGAGGTTGAGCGTTTTGCGTCCGCCTTCGTAACCGGCTTCCGTAGTCCCGAAATAGAACAAGTAGTACCTCCCGCCTTCGAGCCACATGAACGGGCCGGTAACGCCCGCTTCATCCGGACTGCCTGCCTCATCATTTGCCGAGAGGATCGGGCTGCGCGTGTCTTTCTCCCAGGTCATCAGGTCGTCGCTCCAGGCGAGCCCGATGCGTGGCCCGCCCACCGACGCGTAACCCCGCCGCTCCGGGTACCGGAGGTCGTAGCCGGTGTAGACCATTCCGTAGCGCGCCCGCGTGCTGTCGTACCACACGGCCGGCGACTCGACCATCCCGCCGTCCCAGGCCTCGGCCGTGCCGACGGGGAGCACCACACCGCATTTCGCCAGCGTCGCGCCGGGCGGGGCAGTCTGTTCAGGACGCACAGCACCCGGCCCACACCCCTGCACGAACACGGCGGCTAGTACGACTAGCCGCCAGCACAGAGAACGTTTTCTTTTGCTTCCGTCCGTTTTTCGCATTACCGCTTTCCGATGGATTTACTCTCGATTCAGGATCACGAACCGCCGATGGGCGACACGGCGGGCCACCAACCGCTCGCGTTCAACCGCGCTATGTGGGCTACTCCACTCGGCGGCGAGGACGAAGCTCCGGAACGCCGCATCATCCATGCTCGCGTCCTCCAACTGCACGCCCCGGCCCGGCTCGACCGCCTTGGGCTCCGCCGGGCGCAAGGGTATCACAAGTGCGGCAGCACCGTCGATCGGGATTGGGTGACGGCCTTTCGCGTTCGGCTATGGGACGGCGAGGCGTGGACCCTTCACCTCCGAGAAGAGGACGTTTCCCGCCCCGGCCCCGACGAGACGATCTGGTTCGGCCTGGGTGGTGTCGAAACTACGGCAGCCATAATTGAGGTGCGCCGCTGTGGCATCGATGGGTGGTGGCCGTCGTGGAATCTGACAGCGGGTGCGTTCGTACTGGAGGGCGAGTTGCTCGGCCCGCTCGCACCGCGCTGCGAAACCCTGCTCGACGTGACGGAGATCTCGCTCACCGGCCTCCCCGACGGCCTCGACGTGATCCACAAGTACGGCGAAGTCCGCTACCGCTCGGCCTCGCTCGATGTCGGCTTCTGCCTCAACCGCGCTGGCTTCTCGCACCTCGGCCTCGACGAAGACAGGACGGGCGCGACCGATGTAAACCTGCTCCGCCACGGCCCCGGCCTCTTCTTCCAGGGCCCGCAGCTTCACCCCGTCGGGAGCGCGCCGGTGGCGATGCCGTCGCTGCGCAACGCGGCGCACGGCACGACGCGCGTCCACGGCAACCGCGTCACCTATACCCTCACACTCGGCGAGACCGGCCAGCGCTACCGGCTCGCGTGGGAGATCCTACCCGACCGCCTCATCCTCCGCGCCGAGCGCGAAGCCGACCGGCCGCTCCGTGCGTGGCGCTCGAACGCGTGGACGCTCGGGCTCGACTGCACGGCCGTCCCAGCGCATGTCGTCGGGGAGACGGTGCGGACGAGCGAGACCGGCCTCGTGCAGTTCCCCGCGTGGTGGCACGCGCCGAGCTTCGGCAGCTTCCTCCTCGGCGCCGACGGCGACGATGCGCTCCTCCGCTCCGACGCCGTCCGCCCCCTCGACATAACGACGGTGGAGTTCAAGCTCGGCGAGGAGCCACAGCCCGAGGGCGACTATCTCCTCCCCGCCGGCCGTTTCCAGGCGCACTTCGAGTGGCGGATCGGCCGGCCGGAGGTGGCACTGCGCGAGGACACACCGCGCGAAGTCGAGCGAGCCGTCGAGCGCTGCACGCTCACCGCGCTCACCTACCGCGCCGACACGGCCACGCTCACGAACAACGGGGCCTCCATGCACTGCCCGATCTGCATGGACAACTGGTCGGCGTCGGCCGTGCGGATCGGCTCCGTGCTCCCACACCTCGACGCGCTCGACCTCGTACGCGACTCGCTGGAACGCTGGCTCGACGGCGGCCCCGGTTACACGAGCGGCCGTATCCAGCAGGAGGGCGAGATCCACGACGCCGAGGACGAATACATCATGACCGGCACGGCCTGCCTCCTCGGCCTCGCCGACTACCTCGAACACGCCGGCACCGCCGCGTGGCTCGCGCGCTACCACGACCCGATCCGCGTGCAGCTTGACAAGATGAAAGCGCGCGACGTGGACGGCGACGGGATCGTCGAGAGCACGTATCGCACCGGCGTCAGCGGCACCGCCCAGTGGAGCACGTGCTGGTTCGACGTCGTCTCGTACGGCTGGAAAGACGCCTTCAGCAACGCCCTCCTCTACCCCGCGCTCGTTCGCCTCACCCGCCTCTTCCCCGCGCTCGACGCCCCCGACCTCGCCGATGGTCTGGACGATTGGGCCACGCGGCTGCACGACAGCTACACCCCGGCGTTTTACAACGACGAAACCGGCTGGCTAGCCGGGTGGCGCTGTAAGGAGGACCAGCTTCACGACTGCGGCTTCCTCGCCCCCAACGGCGCGGCCGTCTGCGGCGGACTCCTCGACGACGCCCTCGCTCGGCAGGTGATGGCGCGGCTGTGGGACGAGAGCCTACGCGTCGGAATGCCGGATCCGTACCTCGGCTTGCCCGGGAATCTCTGGCCTGTCCCCGACGAGGACCTCGCCGACATCATGCAGGGCTACCCGCTCGGCTACTACCAGAACGGCGGGCGGACGCACTCGCAGGCCCGCCACTTCGTCGGCGCGCTCTACCGCGTCGGGATGACGCGCGAGGCCGACTACCTGCTCAGCCGCCTCTGTAAAGGCCTCGCCGATGCCGTCGTCTACGGCGGCTGCCGCAGCGGGCTCGACTGGCGCTACTGGGATGGCCGACCGTGCGGCTACGAAGGCCTGCTCACCGATCAGTTCGGCATCCTCTCCGTCGCGCTCGCCCGCTACGGTACCGCTGGCGTCCCACTCGAGCGTGAGGTATTGGTCTCGGCCTGAACGTCGAAATGCCACCGCGCTGTAAACCCGCGGTTAAGGCTCGAACCAGGGTCGCATGGCCTGGGCTTGGCGCTCTGTCCACGGCCCCGCCTCGTAGGCCGCTTGCAGCACGCGATACGAAGTCTCATCGGCCAGCAGGGACTGGATCTCGGCCGTGGCGGGTCCATTCAGGTGCCGGTTGAAGTACATCGCAGCGTCGAGCAGATACGCCGCGACACGATCGTCGAAGTAGCCGAGCCGGTCGAGCGCCGCGAAGGATTGAAGCCGTGTGCGAAAGCCCTGCGACGGCGCTGCATATTCGACCAGGTCATCGATGGCATCAGAGTGACCCGCCCGCACTGCGACTTCCAGCCACGCGAGCCGCACGTTATGGTCATGACCAACGACATCACTCGTCCGATGCAGGTAGGCCTCCCGGTCGTTGGGCCGCTCGGCCGCGAGACGCGTGAGCGCCGTGGCTACGTTCCGATACGACGAATCGGCCAGCGCCTGCTCGAAGCCATCCACCAACGATTCCGGGATCGTCGGGACGTTCTCCAGCACGGCACCCCGGACGACTGCTTCCGGGTCGGCGAGCCCGGCGGCTATCGTGGACACGCTCTCGGGATCTGCGGCGAGCTGCTGGATCACTTCGGCCCGGACCTCGCCGAACGGCTCGCGGGCGAACACCTCGGCAAGCGCCGCCCGCTTCTCGGCGACGGGCACCTCGGCGAGCGCGACGACGGCGTCGTACCGGTCGATCATGTGCGGGGCGCGGAGCGCTTGGGCTGTCAGTTCCTCCACACTGCGCTCGAAGGTCAGCGTCTTGAGCACCCGGTCCTGCGGATCGAACAGCACGAAGTCGATGGCTTTGGCGCCCGGGTTCGCCACCCGAACACTAGTCCCGAGCCCCTCGACCCATTCTCGCTCGCTCGACTTTGTGCCGTCGGTGTAATGCACCTCGACGCGGATCGGCATGCGGAAGGTGCCGAGGAGTGGACTCGTCGGCTGAATCTGGTCGATGGTGACGTCGGTGTAGGCCCCGCCTCCGGCTTCCTCGCTCGCCCGATACGCCACGTGGTAGTGCGGCTCGCCGCCGTGCTCGATCCACTCGTCGAAGCACCAGTCGAGGTCGAGCCCCAGCACCTCCTCGAACGCTTGGTAGAAGTCGGCGGTCGTCACATTCGCGTAGGCGTGCTCGGTCAGGTACTGCTGGATCACGTAGTCGAACGATTCGTCGCCGATGACGTCGCGGAGCATGTCGAGCACGAGCGATCCTTTGTAATAGACCAGGATTCCGGCGCGCGTGTGGTGGATCGGGATCGGCCCCGTCGTCGAATCGCTCAGGGCTTGGTCTCGCTCGATCTTCCGGTTCCACTCGTAGTGGTCTTCACCGAACAGCGCGCGCTCGACCCGCTTGGCGTAGTGCGTCGCGAAGCTCTCGTGCAGCCAGACGTCCTCGTTCGCCGCCATCGTGACGTCGTCGCCGAACCACTGGTGCGCCATTTCGTGGGCGAGGACGGTCGTGCTGCTCTTGTCCAACGCGGCGCGCGCATCGACGTAGTAGAAGTCGCTGAGGATGGTGGCCGTCGTGTTCTCCATCCCGCCGTGGAGGAAATCGTTGACGGGAAGCTGGGCATAGCTCGGCCACGGATACGGAACGCCCGTCTCCGCTTCCAGCAAGTCCATCATGCGCGCCGAGGCGCCGTAGGTAGGGGCGACGCGGTCGGGCTGATCCGGGTAGTAGTAATTCCGTATCGGCACGCCTCGAGTCGAGGTCGTTTCCTGCACACCGTACCGACCGATTCCGAGCATCATCAGGTAGCTCGCGTGCGGCGCAGTCATCCGGTAATGCCAGGTACGCGTGCCGTCCTCGTTCTCTATGATTTCCATCCGCTCACCGTTGGACAGCACCTCATAGTCGTCGTCGAACGTGACGAACATTTCGGTGACGAGCTTGTCGCTGGGGGTATCGTAGAGCGGCACCCAGTACTGATTGCCCGGCCCCTGACCCTGCGACCAGATCTGCCGACGGCTCACGCCCTCCGGCTCGTTCCACCCGACGAAATAGAGGCCCCTTCGAGGCTCCGCGGTGTAGGTGATCTGCAAGGAATCCACCTGCTGCCACACGAGCGGATGCGCGGGGTAGATGCTGATGCCGCCGGGCCAGACCGCGTGCGCGACGGGCTGCCCGTTGAGCAGCACCTCCTGATAATCGATCTCCGGCCCGTCGAGGTAGAGCGAGTCAAGGCTCGGCCGCAACGGGGCAAATACGTGCGTCACCGTGCCGTGCACGCGCCCCTGCTCTGGCTCGAACGAGAGCCACACGGTCATCCGCTGCTGGTCGATCACGCGCTCGCGCGCCCCGGCGCCGGGATCGGCCACGTAGCTCTTCACCGGCAGAGGCTTCTGGCTGGGCTGGGCATGAACCAGCGACGGCCAGAGCCACGGCAGCACGACGAGCCCCAACGTGACGACCACCCGACAGCGCGGAGCAGAAGACATCATTCCATGCGATTGAGCCCGCTCAACTTCAGGCGATGGACGTGACCTCGGAGGCCTCGCTGGGCGCGTCGACCTCGCGGCCGAGGAATAGGTCGCGACCGGCAGCGAGTGCTTCGATCTTGCGGTCGGCAATAGAGCGCTTGAGCATCCAGAAGCCGCAGTCCGGATGGATCCAGCGGATGCGTCCGTCGCCTACCGCGTCTACGGCCCGCTCGATCCGTCCGGCGATCTCCTCCGGCGTCTCGACGTGGTTCACCTTGATATCTACGACACCGATCCCGAGCGCGATGCGATCGTCGATGTCCTTCAGCGCTTCGAGGTCGCTCTCGGGACGGTGGGCGAGTTCGAGGACGAGGTGGTCGCAGTGGAGGCTGTTGAGGAAGTCGGTGAGCTTCTGCCACGAGCCGGCCTGGATCGTCTGCCCGCCGTAGTTACCGAAGCAGAAGTGCACGGCGCGCTCGCCTTCGACGCGGTCGAGGATACGGTTGATGGCCTCACTCGCGAGCGGCGCGTACTCCGGGCTACCGGGGATGTTGGCCTCGTCCACCTGCACGCACGCGCACGGCAGGCCGCCGACCTGATCGGCGAGCACGTCGGCGATGGCGAGCGTGAGCTGCTCGAAGTCGTTGCAGTGCCGGTCGAGGAGCGTGCGGGCGAGCATGAACGGGCTCGTCAGCGTGAACTTGAACGCGCCCCCGGCCACCGACGCTGACCGCGCGCAGGCTTCGTAGAGGTCGAGGCTCCCCTCGCCGAGCGCGTCCACGACGACGCCGGCAGGCTTCCGGCGGAAGCTCATCTCCTGCTTCTCGCGGAACGCCCGCCCGTCCGAGATCCCGACATCCATCGAGATGCCGCCCATCCGGCTGATGAAGTACTCGATCATCCCGTTCGTGTCGGGGTGGTTCGGGTCGAAGCGGTAGAGTTCGCCGTCGGTCGGGAGGTCGATCCCGGCACGGCGCTGCGTGTTGATGACCACGCTCGTCGCGTCGACGACGGCCTGCTCACTCGGGAGTGCGGCGAGCCAGTCGATGGGCGAGTACGAGCCGACCGTCGTAGTGAGGATCTCGGGCGAGGTCGGAAGGGTCTGGTCGGGGAGGTCGCGGTGGTGCTGCGTGGCGAGGGCCATGAGAGCGGAAAATTTGAGCGTGGGCGGAATGGAGAGTCAGACGGAAGCCGTTTCGGCGAGGTGCTCCTGAAGGAAGCCGCGGAATGATTTCTGGAACGTGTTGGCGAGCGTGTCGCCGGGCGAGACGAGCACGCCCCACCCGCCGCGCGCCGGGCTGATCGGGACCTCGGCGGGCGACTGCCGCTCGCACATGAAGCGGTCTTCCTCCAGCACACTCGTCGAGAACGCGACCTGATCTTCGAGCCCCGGCCCGTCGAAGTCCTCGGGCTGGGCGAGCGCCCAAAAGACCGTGCAGCGGTCGTGCGTGTTGGGGCTCGGGATGTGGACGAGCATCCGCTCGTCGCCGTCCTCGAAGGTCTGGCGGATGGTGGTGAAGTTGGGGAGGTAGCAGCGCTGGTGGCGCTCGTGGGCGCTCTGGAGCTTCGAGGGCTCCTGCCCCGGCGCCTCCAGCGCGGGAAACGGCGCTTTCATCTCGAATCCGTCGTCGAGCCGGTTGATCTCCATCGGCGGGAGGACGACGTCGGCGGCGGCCCCGAGCGTGGTGCCATGGGCGAACGCGAAGTGCGTCATGTCGAGGTAGTTCTCGATCTCGCGGCGGAAACCGCACCCGAACACCATCGGCTCGGCAAGGAGGTAGCGCCATCCGTCGCGTCCTTCGAACTCGGGGATGTCCGGGAGCGGCGCAGCCTCATCCGCGTCGAGCTTGACCCACACGATGCCGTAGCGCTCCTGCACGTCGAACGTCTCCAGCGAGGCTTTGTCGAGCAGCCGCTGCGGCGGATCCGGGAGGGACGGCACGCCGACGCACTGCCCGCTCGGCCCCCACTGCCAACCGTGGTACGCGCATGTCAGCCGTCCCTCCGCGAGGTGCCCGCAGCTCAGCTTCATCCCTTTGTGCGGGCACGCGTCGAGCGTCGCGAGCAGCGTCCCGTCCTCGAACCGAACGACCGCGATGTCCTCACCGAGTAGCGTGTAGCTGATCGCCTTTCCGACTCCGAGGTCGCGCGACAGCCCGACGGGCTGCCACGTGGTGCGGAGGACTTGAAACGGGGCGTCTTCGGAGATATCCATAGCGGGTGGTCGGTGCGTTGGAGAGAAGCGGTCGGGCGGCAGCGGTCAGGTGGCGGGGACGAGCTCCTGCACGTCGGCACGCTCGACCCAGCTATCGGCGGCGGCGAAGTGGGTGGCGAAGGCGCGGCGGACGCGGTCTTTCGAGCGGTTGGCGTAGGAGCCGTGGATCGTGTAGCCGGAGAAGAAGACCCCCGCACCCTTCGGCACCGTCAGCCGCTCGATCTCACTCTCGTCGAGCCCCTCGATGTCGAACGAATAGAAGCGCTGCGTCCACTTGCGGCCGTCGCGGCTGCGCATGAGGTGGTCGGTCTCCCAGGCGTCGTGCTCCTCGGTGTCGTCGTTCTTCTGCGGCTCATAGAGGCCGGCGTGGTGGCTGCCGGGGACGACGCACAGCCCGCCGTTGCCGGCGTCGGTGTCGTTCATCGCGATCCAGCACGCCATCAGCGTCGGCGGCTCGGTCGGGAGGTAATGGAGATCCTGGTGGAGCGCGATCCCCTTGCTGCCGACCTCGGCGTCGCCGGCGGGCTTCCGCTCCATGTACATCGTCTGCACGAGCATCGGATCGTCCCCGTGGAGGAGTTGCCGGGCGATCCTGACGACGTTGGGATGCTTCGCGATGTGCGCCCACCGTTCGTCGTCAACGTGGTGGCGGAGATTCTCGCGCCAGCCTTCGGGCTTCTCGCCGGACTCGTAGGCGACGAAGGCGTCCACCTCGTCGTCGGTCAGCAGGTCGTGGACGATGAGGTATCCGTTGCGCTCGTACTGCGCGATCTGCGAGTCGTTCAGCGTCATCGGTTCGGTCGTGTGCATGGCTGTGGGGAGGTTTAGAGTCGAGGGAGCGTGAGGCCGCCGTCCACCATCACGACTTGACCGGTGGAATACGCGAGGTCGCCGCGCGCGAGCATCGCGACGGCTTTGCCGACATCCTCGGGCTCGCCCCAGCGCGGCTGCACGAGGATGCCCTCGGCGATGAGCTTGTCGTACTTCGCCGTCACGCCCGCCGTCATGTCGCTCCGCGTGATGCCCGGGCGGACCTCGTAGACCGGAATGCCGAACTCGCCGAGGCGGGCGGCCCAGAGCTGCGTCGCCATCCCGATGCCCGCCTTCGAAATGCAGTACTCGCCGCGATTCGTCGACGCCATCGTGGCCGATATCGAGCCGATGTTGATGATCGCGGCGCGGAAGTCCGGGTCGGACTCCTGCTGCTCGATCATCCAGTTCGCGGAGGCTTGGGTGAGGAAATACGGCCCTTTGAGGTTGATCCCCATCACCCAGTCGTAGCTCTCCTCCGTCGCATCTAGGAGGTCGTTCCGCTCGCGCGGCCCGACCCCCGCGTTGTTGACGAGCACGTCGAGCCGCCCGAAGTGCTCGCGTACGGTGGCGACGAGCTCGGCTCGGTCCACCTGCTTGCCCATGTCGGCGGAGACGTAGAGTACCTCGGCACCGAGGGTGCGGAGCGATTCGAGCGCCTCGCCGAGCTGTGCTTCGTGGCGGCGGCCACACAGGGCGAGGTCGAAGCCTTCGCGGGCGAGGGCTTCGGAGATGCCGTAGCCGATGCCGCTGGCTCCGCCGGTGACGAGCGCGACGCGGGAAGAGGAAGCCATGAGAGAGTCCGTTTACGGGAGCGCGGTCAGACGAGGGCGGGTACGTCCACCCAGCAGCGCTCCTTCCACGATTCCAGCCCAAGCTCGGCGAGTTGGACGCCCTTCGCGCCTTCGAGCAGACCGAAGCGGTACGGCTCGTCGGCGACGACGTAGCGGAGGAACATCTCCCACTGCACCTTGAAGGCGTTCTCGTAGTCGCGCTGGGCGGGGACCTTCAGCCAGCCGTTGTAGAAGTCGATGGGCTGCGGGATGTCGGGATTCCAGACCGGCTTCGGCGTGTTGCCGTAGCTCTGCGTCCAGCACTCGCGGAGGCCGGCAATCGCCGATCCTTTCGTGCCGTCCACCTGAATCGTGAGGAGGTCGTCTCGGCGGACGCGGACCGTCCACGACGAGTTGAAGTGGGCGACGATGCCGCCTTCTAGCTCGAACGTGGCGTAGGCGCTGTCGTCGGCGGTGACGGCGTATGCCTGCCCTTTCTCGTCCCACCGCTTGCCGACATGCGTCGCGCCGAGGCAGGTGAGCGAACGGACGGGGGCGAACACGTTGTCGAGCACGTAGCGCCAGTGGCAGAGCATGTCGAGGATAATGCCGCCGCCATCTTCCTCACGGTAGTTCCACGACGGCCGCTGGGCGGGCACCACGTCGCCCTCGAACACCCAGTAGCCGAACTCGCCGCGCACGGAGAGGATCTCGCCGAAGAACCCGGTGTCGCGGAGCATCTGGAGCTTGAGGAGACCAGGCAGCCACAGCTTGTCCTGCACCACGCCGTGTTTGATGCCGGTGGCCTCGGCCCGCCGGTAGAGGTCGAGCGCGGCCTCGGTCGTGAGTGCCGTCGGCTTCTCGCAATAGACGTGCTTGCCCATCTCGATGGCACGCTTCACAGCCTCGACACGGCGGTCGGTCGTCTGCGCGTCGAAGTAGACGATGTTGTGGTCATCGGCGAGGGCCTCTTCGACGTCCGTCGTCCACTTCTCGACGCCGGTGCGCTCGGCGAGGGCGGCGAGCTTGACGGGGTTGCGCCCGACGAGCGTCGGGTCGGGCATGATGACCTCGCGGTCGCTGAGCTTGATGCCGCCCTGGTCGATGATGGCTTTGATCGAGCGGAGGAGGTGCTGGTTCGTGCCCATGCGCCCCGTCACGCCGTTCATGACGATGCCGACCGTGTGCACGGTGGCGTCGCCGGTTTCGGATCGGGAGAGGGTTGCTTGTTCGGCCATGCGGATTACTCGTGGAGATACTTTAGGAATGGGCGAGGTAGGCGCTCTGAATCTGTTTCAGGAACGTGTGCTGGTCCTGCTTCCAGTAGCGCTCGGAAAAAATCTCGACCTCGACGTAGCCATCGAAGCCGGCTGCCTCCACCCACCCGCGGATCTGGCGGAGCGGGATGCACCCCTCCCCCATCAGCCCGCGGTCGAGGAGGATGTGCTCGGTGGGCGACTTCCAGTCGCAGATGTGGTAGGCGAAGAGGTGGCCGTTGCGCCCGCACCGGGCGATCTCGGCTTCTAGGCTCGGGTCCCACCAGAGGTGGTACACATCCACGACGACGCCGAGGTGTGGCGAGTCGAACGCCTCGGCGATGTCGTTGGCGTGGGCGAGCGTGTTCACGGCGGAGCGGCTGTCAGCGTAGACGGGGTGCAGCGGCTCGATGCCGAGCTTGACCCCGGCCGCCTCGGCGTAGGGCAACACGGCTTCGAGGCCGTCGTTGATCTGCCCGCGCGACGCCTCCAGGGTTTGTTCGGGCAGCGCCCCGCTGACGAGCACCACGAGCGGCGCACCAAGCTCGACCGCCTCGTCGATGATCCGCTTGTTCTCGTCGATGGCGTGCCGCCGCTCCTCCGCCTCGACGGCGGGGAAGAACCCCCCGCGCACGAGCGAGACGACGGCGAGCCCTTCGTCGCGGATGAGCCGGCCGGCCTCGGCAGGGCTATGGCCGTTGAGGCTCTGCCGCCACACCGTGATCCCGCCAAGCCCCGCGGCAGCGTAGTTCGCGGCGGCTTCCTCGATAGTCCAGGGACGCGTGGTCACCGTGTGGATGCAGAGTTTGGAATAGTCGTCGAACAATTGGGCAGTCATGGCTCGCGGCGGGTGCCGAAAAGCTGGCTTCCGCGTGGATGAGAAGGACGTGACATGCCGAGCAGGATGTCCGTTGCGTGCCCGAAGGCGGGTTAGAAAAAGGTGTAATACGGTTCGTCACGCGCGAGGCGCTGCACAGCGAGCGCAGCCTCGCGGGCGTGATAGTCTCCCCACATCGTGGCCTCGCAGCAGGCGACTTCACGGCCCTCGGGGACGTGGTCCCAGCGATTCGGCCAGTGATAGACGGAGTGGAGGATGAGCCCCTGATGCTCAGGGTCGGTGCTGAGGTACGGCTCGTCGAGCAGCGTGTCCATCACTCGCAATCCGGCCTGGGTGTAGCGCGATCCGTCCTCACCGCGCGCATCGAGCACGTGCCCGAGCCGAAGAAGTCCCTGCGCCGCGATCGCCGCAGCGGAGCTGTCGACCGGCTCCCAGTCGTTGAACGGGTCGGCCGGGCGGTCGAGATAGTCACCGAGCCGGTGGAGGTTGGGCGCGCCCGTATCCCAATAGGGCACGCCACACGTCGGCGTGTGCTCGATGTAGAAATCGCACGTGGCGCGGGCGGTGCGGAGCATCATCGCCTCGATCTCGTCGCGCACGCCGAACATCTCCAGTTCGTCGTCGGAGCGGGTGGCGAGGTATTCGAGCTCTTCCGGGTAGCCGCACATCACCCACGCGAGGCCGCGCGTCCACGTCGTGAACGGCGAGTAGCCCTGCTGCGTGCTCGGGCAGCGGTAGCGGCCGTCGTTGAGGTTGAAGATGCTCTCGTGGACGACGCGGCCCCGGATGTCGTAGCCGTCCCGGCCTTCGCCGTAGTAGACGTTGTATCTCGCCGTGGCGCGGGCGTGGGCGAGGAGCCGACCGAGGAGCGAGTGGTGCACGTCGTTCTCGCCGCCGAGCGTGTGGCCGAGCGTGTGGGCGAGCGCGAGCGCGCGCATCGACCGGATCGTGTCGGAGAAGAGCGAGTGCGGGCCGTTGAACGAGCAGACGTACCCCTCACCGTCGCCGAGGTCGGTCCACCGGCTGGCCTGCACCGCGCCGGACGCCTTCAGCGCGAGCTCGTAAAAGTTGCGCTGCCCCTCGTCCTCGGGGATGCGGCCCTCGTTCATCAGCCGCCGGAGCGCGCCGTAGGTGCTGACGTTGTTGAACCCGTGATCGTGCACGCCGACGTGCGAGACGTGCGGCGCCATCCGCTCGACGGTCTGCCGCCGGCCGAGGTCGAGGTACGTCTCGTCGCCCGTCGCGTCGAACTGGAGGAGCGCCGAGCCGAACTGGAAGCCCTGCGTCCATTCGGTCCACCCGCGCGTCGTGTACCGACCCTCGACGGTAAAGACCGGCGCGCCGTCGTTCGCATCGAACGAGCGTTCGATGGCGTCGATCTTGGCGGCCGACGCCTCCCAGAACCGCTCCAGCTTGGGAGCGAGGTCGGCAGGCGTCAGCGTGTGCGAGAGGTCGATCACGGCGATGCGAGAGTGAGGGGTTTAGAAAGGAGCTCCGAGCGAGTACGAGGAGCGGAGGGGGGATTGGGTGACCGCTCCCCGTACCCGCGCCGGAGCCCAGGGGTTCAGGCGAGTTCGAGGAACTTCGAGCCCCGGAGCGGCTCGCCCTTTTTGCTGGTGATCGTGTCGCTGAGCGGGCCTTCCATCTTCTCGTCGGCGGCGAAGGTGACGCCGTCGGGGATGTAGATGGTGACAACGGCACGGCGGATGTGTTCGGTCGTGTTGGGCCGGGTGAAGTGGAAGGTGAGCCCGTGGTGCCACGTGCAGTCGCCGGCCTTGAGCTCGACGGGGACGGGGTTCCACTGCGCGTCCTGATCCGGCGAAATGAGGCTGCGGAGGTCCGGCCCGTCGCCGGTGAACGAGATCGGCTCGAACTCGCCCCAGTGGTTCGAACCGGGGATGAACTGCATCGCGCCCCGGTCGATGGTGACGTCGTCGAGGGCCATCCAGCACGAGATCATGCCGGGCTCTTTCGAGGGCCAGTAGGGCTGGTCCTGGTGCCACGGCGAGGCCGCGCTCGGGCCGGGCTTTTTGACGAGGGCCTGGTCGTGGAAGAGGCGGACGGCATCGCTGCCGGTGAGCCGCCGCGCCATCGCGGCGAGGCGGGGGCTGGTCGAGTAGGCGCGGAAGACGTCGTCCACCTCCCAGAGGTTGACCATCTGGACGATCTTGTCGCCGCCGCCGGCGAGGTCGCGGGCAGACGCCTTCTTCTCTTCGGTCCCGCGCGCGAGCGCCGCGCGCATCGCTTCGACTTCGTCGGCGCTGAGGACGTTGTCGAAGCGGACGTAGCCGTTCTCGCGGAAGAAGTCGACTTTCTGGTCAGAAACGGGGTGGGCCCCGGTGAAGAGTTGGGTGTCGGTTTGGGTATTCATAGCAGTAGAGGTGGTGCGGTGGGGAGGATTAGAGAGAAGCGGCCGACGCCGGGTAGACGAAGACCATGTCGAAAACGAGCGTGCCGTAGAGCCCGGCCGAGGTCCATGTCCGCCCGAGATCGTCGGAGTAAAAGACGCCTTCTTCGAGCGTCGCCACCCAGAGACGGCCGGAATCGTTCGCGTCGAAGACGGTTTCGTAGAAGTTGTCGACGGGGAGCGTGTCGCCGTGCCGCGTCCACGTCCGCCCGCCGTCTTCGGTGACGACGACGCCGGTGCCCCAGCCCACCGCCGCCATCCGACTCGCGTCGGTCGGGTCGATGGCGACGCCGTGGACGCTGTTGCCCGCGATGGCGTCGGGGCCGGGCGACCACGTCCGGCCGCCGTCGTTCGAGAGCAGGAGGCCGTGGCGGTACGCGGCGGCGATCCACACATCCGGCTCGGTCCGGCTTTGCTGGAGGTCGAGGATTTCGAGCCCTTCGCCGCCGACACGATGCCACGACTTCGCGCCGTCGGTGGACTCGTACACGCCGTCTTCGGTGCCGACGAGCACGCGGCCCGCCTGCGTGTGATCGACCTCGATGGTCTGCGTGTAGTTGTTGCCGGGAGGCAAGAGGCCGTCGTTCGCCTCGGCCCACGTCTCGCCGCCGTCTTCGGTGTGCCAGACGCCATAGGCCGAGGCGAGGTAGACGTGGTCCGGCGCGCGCGGGTCGAGCGACACGTCCTGCACTTCGGTGATGCGCCAGTCCGTCGTCAGCCGCCACGATTCGCCGCCGTCGTGCGTGCGGAGGATGCCGTTGCCGGAGGCGAGGTACATCGTGTCCGGACGCGCGGGGTCGTAGGTGATCCCGACGATGCGCGGCGTATTCCACCCGCTGTGGGTCCACGCCGAGTCGCCCTCGAAGTGGTGCAACCCGCTCGCCGTCAGCTTCGACCCGACGACGTAGCCCTTCGACTTGATGAGGCCCGCCCAGAGTTGAGCGTCGCCGTCGCGTGGCATGCTGCCCGTCTGCGCGCACGCCGAGCCGGTCGTCGCGATCAGCAGCGCGACGAGAACGGAGAAAAAGACGGAGCCTTCGCTCCCACCGCCTTCGTTGTCATCCTGAACTTGTTTCAGGATCTCCTCAGGGTTAGCACGGCTCCAGCGAGATCCCGAAACGGGTTCGGGATGACACATTTTCTTGAGGAAGCGAAAGGCCCCAAAGGTTCGAATCGTCATCATGGCTGGCTCCGGCTGGTCGTGGTGGTGGACGTCTCGATCCAGTCTTTGACGGTGAGCGTGTTGAAGTCGAGCAAGCGGCGCATCGGGCCGTAGCGGAGTTCGAGCGTCCCGCTGTCGCGCTCGGCGTGCGTGAACGGCCCGTCGAAGAGCGGCCAGCCGTCGTAGTCCACAGCGTCGCCGTCGATGGTCGGCGTCTCGCCGTAGGTGGCGGCGAGGCGGTGCCCGTTCAGCGCGGTGAAGCGGACCGACGGGACGGGCTCGGTGCTCGTCTCCAGCGGGAGCGCGCGGACGGCCGTTTTGAAGGCGTCGAACGAGGCGTAGGCACTCGCCGGAGCGAGCTGCACCACCGCCCCATTCTTGAGGTGCGGGCTGACGAGCCGCTGGTGGGTGATGGACTCGTCCCAGGCGTCGGTAACCGGCTCCCACGTGTAGGGGGCCAGCGGGTAGTAGGCGATGAAGGCGTCGCCGCCGCGTGCGAAGATCCAGCCGGATGCGTCCTCGTCCTGGTCGGTCAGATCGGCGGAGAAGAAGGCGTTGACGTGCGGGAATTTGATGCTGGGCTCGATGTCGTAGAGGGCGACCAGCGCGTCCTCGTCCTGAAAGACCTGCTCGTAGGGCGAACCGCCCGTCAGCTTGTCGGGCGAGTCGTACTCCGTCTTCGAGCGGACGACGATCTCGGTGATGAATTCCTCCAGTTCGGCGAAATACATCCCCAGCTCGATGGGCGACGAGTAGGGGTGCAGCGAGAACAGCGTGTTGCGCGACTGGCTCGGGTCGTCCACGTTCCAGATCAGGCTCCACGTCTGCTGCTGGATCGGCTGGAGGAGCCCGCCCTGCGTCGACCCGAGGACGTACTCGGGGCGCATGTAGGTGTACTTGTAGACGGGGGCGTTCTTGACGTCGCTGTGACGGAAGCGGTGGCGCGTACGCTTGAGCTCGCGGTGGGCGTAGGGCTCGCTCCGGTCCGTGGCGATGGCGTGCAGGATCGGCGGCGGCTCGTACCCGCTGACGGCCACGATGAACGACTCGCCCGTGACATCGAACGGCGTGTTGCCGAAGAGGAGCCACGCCATGCGTGCCGCGCCGGCGGCCTTCCACGGCAGGACCGCTTCGCGCTCGTAGATGCGGCTGTGCGCCCCGCCGTAGAGCCCGTGCAGCTCTTCGGCGGCGAAGTCGGCGATGAGGTAGTCGAGCATCATCCCGGCGCGCCGCTGCATGGCCGGGTCCTCGGCGAAGCCATAGAGCAGCGCCATCGGGGCGATGTAGACCCGCATGTAGTGCGGCGAGTCGTACTCACCCTGTCCCCTCGTCGTGGTGAGCTTCATCCACGAGAGGAGGTACTCCTCCGCCTCGGCCAGATTCTCCTGCGAGCTTTTGCCCGTGAACCACCTATCGCCCGGCTCGTCGGGATACATCTGGGCGGCGAGGTAGAGCGTGGAGTAGTAGAGCGCCCAGTGGTTTTCCGTGTCGCCGCGGTACGGCTGATACGTGCGCCAGAGGTCGCGCATCTTGCGCTTCGTCGCCTCCGGCAGCACGTCCTGCCCCGTGTACATCACGGTCGTGAAGGGGTACATCCAGAACATGTCGCCGCGCGGCTCCTGCAGCAGCGTGTCGAGCCGGGCGACGGCCCAGTCGAGGTTCGTGCCCCGGTAGAGGTTCGCGGTGATCTCGAAGTAGCCGCCCTGCGTGTAGTCGGCGGGGTCGGTGTGCTGCTGGTAGAAGTCGATGACGGAGTCGCGGCGGATCTGGAACGCGTGGTCCAGCTTGCCTACGTCGAGCGAGACTGGCCGCTGCGGCTGGGCAGCGGCAGGCGTGGCTGCGCTGGCGACCAGCAGCACGAGCACTGGGAGGAGAAGGTTCAGGGTGGGACGTCGTTCAAACATGTCGGATAGAACCAGTAAGGGACGGAGCTAGCGAAGAAGGATGTCGACCCGGCCGCCGGGCGCGGCGTCAGGCAACGTGTAGCCGCTCTCGCTCACGGCGAGGGCTTCTCCATTGAATCGGGCGCCGACCTCCTCCGCATGACGGCGCAGACGGACATCGAACGTCCGACCGCGATAGCTCAGGGTGGACTGCATGTGGTCCGAGCCGGCAGGCAGGTGGGGCCGGAAGCCGAGGCTGTCGTGATCGGGCCGGGGAAACGCACCGATCAGGCCGTCGATGAAGAGGGAGACGATCTCGGCCCATCCCCACACGATGATCCCCATCGGCGGGAGTGGGGGCACGGGCCGAGGGGCATCCGTGTAGATCTCGAAGAAGGAGCCGCCCCGGCCTCCCTGGATGCTCAGGAACCAATCGAGGACGCGGCGGACGTCTTCAGCTCGACCGGCGTGTGCCATCACGCGGCCGACGATGGCCGTCGGGAAGGTCCACCCGCCCGGAGCGTCCGGATCGCTCGTCGGGTTGTACCGCAGGTAACCGCCCCCCGAGGGATTCCAGAGCGTCTCGACGGCATCAAGCGTGTCCCGGGCGATCGGATCGTCCGGCGCGACCTGGCCGAGCAGGATGGGATAGAGCGTCGACACGTCGGGGTCGAGGAGTGGGGCTTTCTCGGTGGCCAGCGGCGAGCCTTCTGGCAAGGCGTCGCTGGTCGCCGTCGGCGTCAACGTGCGCTGGCGTGAGCCGTCGGGCAGGCGGCGCTTGATGAGCCGGCCGTCGTCGATGAGTGATAGGGTCGGGTGGTGGAGCATGGCGTCGGCCATGCGCGTGCCGGCGGCGTCCCACCGCACCGCCGAGGCCTCATCGCCGACCTCGCGGGCTAGTTCGGCCGCCTTCACCAACCCCCACGCGACGAGCGCCTGGTGGGCCACGTCGAAGCCGGTCCGGAGACCGGCAGCGGCATCGCGTTCGAAAAACTCGATTCCGGCCTGGACGAGCCCGCTCGGGTGCAGATAGCGGGGGCCGAGCGGAAACTCGGCGACGCGCCGGAGCACGTCCCAATGCTCGCGGACGAGGTCGAGATCCCCACTCCAGGCCCAGTAGGTCCATGCTGCGCCGAGGAGTGCGCCCTGCTGATTCAGCTCCGTGTCGAGGGCGTCGTGGAAGCGACTGGCGTGGGCCGCGATTCCCTTCTCGTCTACCAAGCGCGTGAGCACGTTCCGGAGCACCGCGGCAGCCAGACCGAGTTGCCCGGAGCGAGAGGCCGCCATAACGACGCCACTCGCGTCCATCACCCACTCCATGTTATACTGCCAGATCGAGGCATCGAAACGCCCGTCGTGCGCCACCGCTGCCCGCATCCCGGCGCTCGCCGCCCGATAGAGTCCATCCAACCCGGCCTCCTGCGTCTCGACCGACGCGATGCCCTCGCGCGCCTGCCGAACCGAATCGCGCCGTGATGTCGCGGAGACCTGCGCGAACTCCTCCTTCCGCCTACCCAGGCCGTAAAAAAACTGTGCGCTGCACGTCGGAATGCCTGGAGCAGCCAGGGCCTTTACGGTCATATACCGATCACTCAGCGCCGGCACCGGCTCTGCGAACAGCTCCATGTGGGCCAACCCGTCCGCCCGGAGGGTGCCTGCGGCATGGTCGGTCCGGAAGTCGGTGAACAGAGCGTGGTTGTAGTACAGCGACGTGGTGAACGCGGCGCGGCCGGCAGGACCGCCGCTCAGCGAGACATCGCGGATGAGCAGCGGTGCCTCAGCGTCTACCCAGAAGGTCTCTGAGACCCGGTACGTGCCCGAGGTCCACGCGGCAACCACCGTCGGCACGCCGTCCGCGTAAAACCGGGAAACAGAGAGGGTAGCGGGATCGAGGGTCAGGACCTCGTCGCCCGCCGTCACGGAGAGCATCCCACGCTTCAAGCCCCATTCGGGGTGGAACGTGAACGTGCTCCACTTCCTAGCGAACTGCTGCGGATCCCAGATCATCACGCCCAGCGGCGTCATGCCCTGCGCGAGCGCTTCCCCGGTCGCCTGCTGGATGGCTACGATGATGCGGCCGTTGCCGAGGAAGAAGTACTCGACGCCGGGCACGTCGGTCTGTGCGTCGACGTGGAGGCGCTGGGGCGTGCGCTCGGCCTTAGCCCGATGCGCCCGTCGCACATCGCGCTGCGGGCGCGGCGCGGCGTGGGACTCGGCAGGTGCGATGAGAGCACCCAGCCCGCCGAGCGTCACGGATTCGAGGAAGTGGCGGCGTTCGATTCTCATCACGCGGCTCCCTCCCGACCGTTCGGCGATGCACCATCGAAGCGGAGGCGATAGGTATGGATGCGGAACGGCGGCCACGTGTCGCGGAGCGTGCTCCCGTCGGTCGGGACCCGCTCGCCGTCGTGCTCCTCCAGGTTGGTGCGCCGGACCTCGACCGGAGATTCTCCGAAATTGATCTGTCCATTCACCGACGTCGGCGCAGGATTATAGACGCGGAGCACGAGACCCTCGCCGTCCTGTGCTTCTTTAAGCGCGCTCAGCACGAGGGCGCTCGGCATGATGCGGAGGAAGGACGAATCAGGACCGATGGCGCTCCGCTTCCCTGCTTTCCACGCGATGGGGAGCACGAACGATTCGGAGGCTTCGTGGATCAGCGGCAGTTGCTCCACCCACCCGGTTGCGTGGGGGAGAAACGCGTAGCGGAACCGGTGCTCGCCCGGGCACTGCGCCTCCGGCGTCGCATTTCGCCACCCGCCCTGCCCTCCCGGCCGCATGAGCAGTTCGTCACGGCCCAACTCGCCGACGCACCGGAGCAGCGTCAGTGCGAGGACGCCTCCGCTGTCATGCTTCAGCTCGTACTCCGGCAGCCCGTCTGCCAGCATCGTGGCACCGCCCGCGTCGTCTTCGGCCGTGACGAAGCGGTGCATCGGCGCGACGGCCGCGGGCACTTCGATCTCGAAGTCGGCCGGGTCGTACGTGTGCTGCTCGCGCGCGAGGACAGCGAAAGCGTTGTCGGCGTGGTGATGATTGGTCGCTCTGCCCGTCTCGAACACGACGCGGAGGCGATGATCCCGGATCGTGTTGTCCACCGTCGTTTCGAACGTGACGTGCCGGCTGAACGGCGTCAGCAGCGCGGTCGTCGAGATGACGAGCGGCGTCGTCTCGGCAGTCCGAGCGGCGAGGTCGGGCGTCAGCTGACTCGGGAGCGGCCACGTGGCCGTCACGCGCAGCCCGCGCTCGAACAGGCCGGAGACGGCCTCAACCTCGATGTGGGCTCCTTCGGTCGAGCGAAGAACCTGATCGTTCGGGGGAGGCGAGTAGTTGTACTCGTCGCCTGCATCGGCACCGTCCTCGAAGTACCCGAGCGGCCCGAATGAGCAGCCCGTCGTCTTGTCGTGGACCTGGAACGCCCCACGCTCCCCTACCTCCACGCGCACGAAGCGGTTCTCGACGGAGCGGTCGTCGCCCGTGAGGTCGGGAGCTTCGGCTACCTCGAACGCTGCCGTCCGCTCGACGCGGAGCGTCCGGAAGCCGAGCGGCGGCAGCGCAGTGAGCGGGATGCGGACGGTGAAGATCTCGTCGCGACTCTGCTGGGGGTAGTCGAAGCGCGAATACGCGATCCCGTAACGCTCCTCGTGTCCTACGATCTCGAAGGGCACGGACGAGCCCCCGGCGTCCACCAGCCGGAAGCCTTCGACCGGCGGGCGCGGCGGTGCGGGCACCACATCGGGGTTGAGCCCGACGACGACCTGCTGCTTGAAAAAGGCGACATCGCACGTGACGACGGCGTCCCGCTCGAACGGCGACGGGTTGAAGAAGGTGAGCCGCTGGGCGTCCCCCGCTTCGCCCTCGGCGTCCGGGGCCAGCGTCCTCCACGCGAACTCCTCGATGCCGCGCGCCAGCCCGTCCAGCTTCTCGAACCGCGTCGTCATCTCGCGGTGAACCGGGTCGATGGAGCAGCCGCAGATCGAGTCGTGCGGGTGGTTCTGAAGGAGGAGGTCCCAGCCCGCTTCGATGAGGGCCTGCTGCGATGAAGCGCCCGCCCGCACAGCCAACGCGTCCATTGGCTCGATGTAGCGCTCGAGGCGGCGCTGCGCTGCGGCGTTCGCCTGCTTCAGGGGCATCCGACTCGAATAGACTCCGCCCGTCACGTTGAAGGCCCACCGGTACCCGAATCGTAGCTCGCCATCGACGCGCGGCAGGTCGCGGCCCCGAGCACCCCGCTGGAGCGCGCCGGCGAACCGCGTGAGGGTGCTGAAAGCCACGTCGTAGTCGCTGCCGCCGACCGCGTCGAGGCGGGCGATGACATCGGGGAGGTCGCGGGCGGGCCAGTGGTGGTCGCCGCCGCTCAGCACGAGACGCTCGTCGGTGCGCGCCCGGCCGTCGATGCGCACGCGGAACTCGTCGAACCGCTCGAGCGCTTCGTCCAGAGGGGTCGACGCGAAGTAGGCCGCGCTGTAGCCTACGTTGGAGAGGTGCTCCATGAGCACGTCGGAACCGTCGGGGCTGCGCCACCGGTACTCGGAAGACTCCTGGCCGGGCTCGCCGCCGAACCCACGCCAGACGATGGCCGTCTCCATGTTGAACCCGCGCAGGATCTGCGGGATCTGGGCTGTATGGCCGAACGAGTCGGGGATGTAGCCGACGTCCATGCTGGCGCCGAACGAGCGAGCCGCCGCGCGCCCGCGCATCAGGTTGCGAATGAGGGCCTCGCCGCTGACCAGGAACGTATCGGGGAGGACGTACCACGGTCCCAGCGCGAGGCGTCCCTCCGAAACGAAGCGCTCGATCTGTGCTCGCTTCTCCGGCCGCACCGCGAGGTAGTCCTCCACGACGATGGTCTGACCATCGAGCAGGAAGCTCTCGAAATCTGGACGCTCCTCTAGAATCGTCAGCAGGTCGTCCAGCATGTGAACGAGCCGGACGCGGAAGTGGTCGAACGTGAGGTACCACTCCCGGTCCCAGTGACTGTGCGGTATGATGTGGTAGGTCGTCATCGGCGCGCGGGGCTCCTCGGGGCAGACTCCGACTCGTCCACCCAGTCGGTGATCGTCAGCGCGTCGAAGTCGAGCCGGCGTTGCAGCGGGCCGTCATGCAGGTCAAGGGCATGGCTCCCCGCTTCGGCGTGCATGAACGGCCCGTCGAAGAGCGGCCAGTCGTCGTAGTCCACCGGCTCCCCGTCGATCGTCGGCGTTTCGCCGTAGGTGGCGACGAGACGGTGCCCGTTGAGCGCGGTGAAGCGGACGCTCGGGACGGGCTCGGTGCTCGTCTCCAAGGGGAGCGCGCGGACGGCCGCTTTGAAGGCCTCGAACGAGGCGTACGCCGAGATAGGCGCGACCTGCACCACAGCCCCGTTCTTGAGCGCCGTGCTGTGCAGCCGCCACACGTCCTCCTCCTCGGTCCACGTATAGGGCGCCAGCGGGTAGTACGCGATGAACGCATCACCGCCCCGAGCGAAGATCCAGCCCGATTCGTCCTCATCGCGCGCGGCGAGGGCCTTCGGGAAGAAGCCGCTGATGAACGGGAAGCGGGTGCCGGGCTCGAGGTCGTAGAGGGCAATCAGCGCGTCCTCGTGCTGCACGACTTGCTCGTAGGGCGAGCCCCCCGTCCACTTGTCCGGCAGGTCGTAGGTCGACTTGGAGCGCGAGACGGCTTCGGTCAGGTTCTCGGGCTCCTCGGGGAAGTACATCGCCAGCTCGTCGCTCGACGAGTACGGGTGCATCGTGAATACCATCGTGTGGCTGTCCGTGGGGCTCTGGGGACGCCAGAACACCTCCCACGTGTGCTGCTGGATCGGCTGGAGCAGCCCGCCCTGGATGGAGCCGACAGCATACTCCGACCGCATGTAGGTGGTCTTGTAGACGCGCACGTTCTTGACGTCGCTGTACCGGATGCGGTGGCGCGTACGCTTCAGCTCGCGGTGGACATAGGGCTCGCTGCGGTCCGTGGCGATGGCGGCGAGCACGGCTGGCGGCTCGTAGCCGCTCATCGCGAGCGCCGCCGACTCGCCGCGCGGCAGGAACGGCGTGTTGCCGAAGAGCAGCCAGGCAAAGCTGGTGCTGTTGTTGTTCCACCGGTCGAAGAGGGGGTCCGGGTAGATCCGGCTGAATGCGCCGACGTAGACCCCATCGAGCGACTCCACGGCGAAGTCGGCGAGGAGGTAGTCGAGCATCATGTGCGCCCGCAGCCGCATGGCCGGATCGTCGGCGAACCCGTACAGGTTCGACATCGCGACGAGGTAGAAGGCGATGTACACCGGCGAGTCGAACTCGCCCTGCCCCGTCGCCGTCGTCAGGTCGATCCACGAGAGGAGGTAGTCGCGCGCCTCCTCGTGGTTCTCCTGCGAGCTCCGCCCGTTGAACCACGTCTCAGCGGGGTCATCCGGATAGAGCTGCGTGATCAGGTAGAGCGAGGTGTAGTACATCGCCCAGTGGTTTTCGGTGTCGCCGCGATAGGGCCGGTACGTGCGCCAGAGGTCGCGCATTCGGCGCCGCGTCGGCTCGGGCAGCACGTCCCGCCCGAGATACGTTGCGAGCACCGTCGGGTACATCCAGAACATGTCGCCGCCGGGGTGCTGCATGAGCGAGTCGAGCCGGGCGACGCACCAGTCGAGGTTGGTGCGACGGTATAGGTTCGCGGCGATCTCGAAGTAGCCGCCCTGTGTGAGGTCCGAGGGATCGACCTGGTGGGCGTAGAAGTCGACGAGGGAGTCGGCGCGGGCGTGGTAGGCGCGGAGCCGCTCGGCCTCGTCGGAGCGGGGTTGCGCGGCCACGGTCGGCGCGGCGAGCAGCAGACCGAGCACGAGGTACATCACGTGCAGGCGGCGGTCGCTACGGACGATGCGGTGCGTCGTCATGGCGTCCCTCCGATGAAGGCCAGTTCGTAGACGGTCGCCCCGGCGAGCCCCCGGTGGGCCCAGGTGCGCCCCCCGTCGTCGGAGGAAAAGACGCCGCGCCCTATGGTTCCAGCCCAGATCCTCCCCGGCTGAATGGGATCGAAGGCGAGCGCGTGGACCGACGCGTCGGCCAATCCTTCCGTGCGATGCCAGCGGCGGCCGCTGTCGGTGCTCACGTAACAGCCGGTGTGGAAGCCCATCGCCGCGACCCGATTCGAGTCGGTCGGATCGAACGCGACGGCGTAGATCGTCTCGTCGGCGAGTGCGCCCGAGGCGGCCTGCCAGGTGGCGCCGCCGTCGGTGGAGCGGAGGACGCCGTGGTCCTGCGTGCCGGCTAGCCAGCGGCTCAGCTCGGCCACGCTTTGCCGAACCGATCGGATCGGCACGTCGCGCGGCCCAACGGGCGTCCAGTGCTGTGCCCCGTCGGTGCTCAGATACAGCCCGTGCTCGCTGCCTACGATGACGCGCCCGGCGTGTGTGCGATCCACGGCAATGCTCTGCGTGAATGGCAGGGGCTCGATCCCGTCGTTCGACCGCGTCCACGTCTCGCCTTGGTCCGGGGAGCGCCACACGCCGTAGGCCGAAG
This sequence comes from Rhodothermales bacterium, assembly GCA_038232935.1. Taxonomy (GTDB): domain Bacteria; phylum Bacteroidota; class Rhodothermia; order Rhodothermales; family JANQRZ01; genus JBBSMX01. Next base: position 43,342 of record JBBSMX010000005.1, read on the forward strand.
CGAGGACCACGTGGCCGGGCGCGTTCGGATCGACGGCCACATCGAGCACCTCCGTGATCTGCCAGCCGGTGGTGACGCGCCATGACGCCCCCTCATCGGCAGACCGCAGGACCCCGTTGCCGGCAGCCAAGTAGAGCGTGCCCGGATCGTGCGGGTCGGCGGCCACGCCGAAGTCGCGGAGTGTAGCCCACCCGAGGTGGGTCCAGGTGGTGTCGCCCTCGAACCGATGCAGCCCACTCGGCGCATTCGCCGCGCCGACGATGAACGTCTTCGCTTCGACGACGGCAGCGTAGAGCGTCGGCGGCTCGCTCTGGGAGCGGGCCGTCGGCAGGCTGCCGAGGAGAGCGAGGAAGAGGGCGAGTGTCCGCATGGTCAGTCGATCAGGGGGGCTTCTCGAAGCATGGGAACCGACTGCGGCGCGTGGGTCTGGACGGACTGCTGGAGCGCCTCGACGACGGCGAGGGCCTGCAACCCGCTCCACCCGTCAGACTCCGGGGCGACGCGGTTCAGCAGCGCCTCGCTGAAGACTTCCATCTGGCGCGCGTAACTCTCGATGTCGTACGCACGAAAGTCGGCCGTCTCAGCCGGCCCGTCGCCGTTCCCGTCGGTGGCCTCAGTCGATCGGAACCAGGTCGTGTGGGGCGTCATCCGCAGCGTGCCGTCCGTCCCGGCGATGCGGATCTCGAAAAGGACCTGCGTGCAGTAGTTGCTCACCATCGTCCCGATGGGGCCGTCTCCGACCCGCAGGGCGGCTGTCACGCTGTCCGTCACCTCCGGCCGCGTCGTCACCGACCGCGCGAAGGCGTAGACCTCGTCGATCGGGCCGAGCAGGAAGTGAATGAGGTCGATGCCGTGGATGCCGAGTTGCATCACGGGCAGCAGCGGGCACTGGTCGGGGCGCAGCCGCCAGGCATCGGCCGCGAGGTGGCGCGTGTTGGCAGCGGAGAAATGGATCTCAAAGGAGACGACCTCCCCCAGCTGCCCAGCCGCCAGCGTCTCGCGAGCCCATGCGGCCGTACGACTGAAGCGCATGTTGTGACCCACCATCATGATCTGGCCGGCCGCGTCAGCGGCCTCCGCCATCGCGCGACCGTCCGCGACCGTGTTCGCAATGGGCTTCTCGACGAACACGTCGAGCCCGGCCGCGAGGGCCGCCTCCACCTGAGCCCGGTGGAGATGGTTGGGCGTCACGAGAACCACCGCGTCCACGTCGTCGCGCGCCAGCATCGCTTCATACGAGGCCGCGCGCGCGCATCCGAACCGGCTCGCCGCCGCCTCGGCCTCGGCCTCGGCTGGATCGAACACCGCCGTCACACGGAGATCGGCGACTCGCTCGACGGCGGCCTGGATCGTCTTACCGTGGCCCCCCAGGCCCGCGATGGCCACGCGGACGGGCCCTCGTTCTTTGGTCGTGTCGACGCTCATGGGATCTCACTCATTAGGGTGCGCAGCGCCTCCAGGCTCCTCCTGGAGCTTTCCAGCAGCGGCACGCAATGTGTTTCAAGAGTCACGTGGGCCAGTTCTGTCTCCTTAGTGATCCACGCGAGGAGGTCGCGCCACGGCACGATCCCTTCTCCTACAGGCCGCCACGGTGCCTCGGCGTCGTCCGGGGTGAAGTCCTTGACGTGGACGCCCGCGAGGAACGGACGCAAGGCGGCGAACCCTTCGTAGTCGGGCACGACGCCCCCCCATTGCAGGTTCGCCGGGTCCCAGTTTGCCCGAAGGGCCGGGTGGCCGATCTCCTCGAACATCGCCGCCGTCTCGGCCGGCGTGTCGATCCAGAAGCCCGGCTCGTTCTCGACGGTGACGACCATCCCGGCCTCTGCTGCGGCCTCCGCCACTCGCTCGAATGCTCGCATCGCGACGAGACGGTTGGAGGGCGGCTCGTCCGTCGCGCGCTCGAATCCGAACACGTTCAAGATGGGGCACTCGAACCGCCGAGCCAGTTCGATGCCAGCGGGAAGCGTCGAAGCCAACTCCGCCTCGGTGCGCTTTGCGTCGGAGGCTGAGCCTTTCAGGATGCCGGGCGAGACGGACGTGACGCGCGCGCCCGACCGCACCTGGTCCTCGACGAGGCCGATCTCCCGCGGCGTGAAGCGGGGGAACCGCGCCGCGCCGCCCTCGCGGAGTTCGAACCGCTCGATCCCCCAGCCCGCAGCGACGGCCAGCGCCTCCTCCAGGTCCCGGGAGATCTCGTCCGTGACCACGCCGATGGATAGGACTCTACTCGGCATAGGCGGCCTCCCTTCGATCTCGGTTCACGCGCAGCAGTGCATCGATGTCTCCTGCGGCGCGTTCGAGCATCTCATCCCGGCCGATCCGGCCGTAGCAGAAGCGCTCGATGTAAGCGCCGAGGATGTCCAGGGCCCGGTCTGACCGCGGGAACCGGGGCGGCACCGCGACGCGCTGCTCGATAAAGGCCCGCAGGTTGGGGTCATCCTGATACCGGGGGAGCGAGGCGATGGAACGGGTCACCGGGAGCAGCCCGCCGATGGAGGCGTAGCGGCCGTAGGCCTCGTCACTCAGGAGGAACTGAACGAACTGCCAGGCGGCGTCCTGGTTGGGCGAATCGTTGCTCACGCTGAAGATGTACGACCCGCCCGAACTGATGGAGGCCACGTCGGCTGGAATGGGGGCAACGCCGAAGTCCAGGTCCGGGTAGTTCTCGTGTAACCAGCGGATCACGTGTGCTTCGCGCAGGAACATGGCCTCGCGCCCCTGCCCGAAGCCCTGCTGATCGCCTTCGAGCGAGATGGAGTCGATGTTTCGGCCGAACAGGACGTCGCCGTAGAAGTCGAGCGCCCGGCGTCCGGCGTCGGAGTTGAACTGAGCCCGCGTGCCATCTTCGCTGAAGGGCTGGCCGCCGGCCGAGTAGAGGAACGTCAGCCACTTCTCGGCTGTGCCCGGCTTGAAGCCGGTCTTCCGCAGCGATAGACCTGCTCGGATGGGGTTGCCCTCCGCGTCGCGCAGGGTGAGGCGATCAGCATAGTCGAGGAGTTCGTCCCAGGTCTCGGGCGGGCGCTCAGGGTCGAGCCCAGCCTCGCGGAACATCTGCTTGTTGTAATAGAGCTCCTGCCAGACGGCGTCGTTCACGATCCCGTAGAGCGTGCCGTCGACGTACGGCGCCTGCCGGACCATCTCGTTGACGCTGTTCTCCTGTACCATCCGCTCGATGGCTGGCGGCGCCGGCGCCGCCAGCCCGAGCCGCGCGAACGTGGCGACGGCGTTCTCCCCGACGAGGAAGACATCCGGCGTCTGCCCGCTGGCGAAGCGCAGCCGCAGCTTGATCTCGAAGTCCTTGAGGGAGCTGCCCGGGAACTGCTCGATGAGCACGTCGACGTTCGGGTGCCGCTCCTCGTACGTCCGCTCGGCCCAGTCGTAGTAGGCCACCTGGTCGGTGCTGATGAGGAGGAGGAACACGCGCACGGGGACCCGCCCGTCGGGCGTGCGCTCCGGCTGCGCCGAGCGGCACCCCAGTGGGAGTCCCGCCAGCACGAGCACGGCGCACAGCGCGGCCGTCCAGCGTACCGACGCGGGGGCGCTATGGGAGGCGGCGCGCCTCATCCTTTCAGCCCCGTCATCGTCACACCCTGGATGAACTGGCGCTGCATGAAGAGGAAGAAGATCACGATCGGTGCCACCGCCACCGTCGCCGCCGCCATCATCTTGACGTACTGGGGGTTGTTGATGTCCGAGAAGCTGAGGATGCCGACCTCGATGGGCTTGAGCGCCTCGCTGTTGAGCACGATCAGCGGCCACAGGAAGTCGCTCCACGACCACATAAACAGGAAGATGCTGTAGGCGGCGAGCGTCGGCCGGATGAGCGGGAGGATCACGTGGAAGTAGATCCGCATCGTACCCGCCCCGTCGAGGCGGGCCGCTTCGAGGAGGGAGTCGGGGATGCTGCGGATCGTCTGGCGGAAGAGGAAGATGCCGAGCGGCTCCATCAGCCCGACCACGACGACGCCCCAGTAGGTATCCACCCACCCGAACTGCACCATCATCTCGTAGAGCGTGAGCATCTTGATCTGGAACGGCACCATCATCGTGACGATGATCGCGCCGAAGATCCAGTCGCGGCCGGGGAAGACCATCTTGGCGAAGACGAACCCGGCGAGCGAGCAGAAGAACAGGCTCGGGATCATACGGAAGCCGGTGTAGAGCGCGCTGTTGAGGAAGTAGCGCAGCATCGGCCGCTCGGTGAAGACGGCCTGGTAGTTCTCCCACGTCAGCGGGTGCGGCCACATCCCCTTCAGCACCGCGAGGAGGTGGCGCGGCGTGTCGAAGAACGACTCGGCATCGGCGGGGGTCTTGAGCGAGGTCAGCACCATCCACACCAGCGGCCCGACCATCACAACCACGCCGAGGATCAGCACGGCGTGCATCGCCCACCGCCCGACCGGCCAGCGCCGCCGCGCCGAGCGTGCCGGTGGCCGCACGTCCGCCGGCTGCTCCGCGATCTGGCGGGCCGCTTCGGCTTCGGTCAGGATGGCGGTCGATTCGGGCATCAGGCGTTGTCGAGGGCGTCGCGGGTGACGGCGATCACGCGGTCGCACTCGGCCTCGTTGTTGAAGATGTGGGTCGAGATGCGCACGGCGTCGAGGCCGCGCTCGGTGACGATGCGGCAGCGCATGTGAGCCTCATCGTAGTGCTGGTTGAGCCGGTCGTAGGGCACGCGGTCGGTCTTCAGCGTCGTCATCCCGGCGCTGAGCGTGGGGTCGCTCGGGGTGAGGACCGTCACGCCAGGGATCGCGCGCAGGCCGCGCTGGAGGTACTGCCCGAGTTCGTGAGCGCGGGCCGCCACGCGGTCGATCCCGATCTCGTCGAGGAAGGCGACGGCCTCGGCGAGGCCGAGCAGTGAGGCCGTGTCGCGCGTGCCGGCCTCGTAGCGGCGGGCCGTCGGCGCATACTCGAACAGGTCGGGTAGGCGCGCCTCGCTCTCGCAGTACGCCCCCACCTCGGTCGGCCACACGGCGTCGAGGCGGTCTTCGCGGACGTAGAGCAGCCCGGTGCCGTGCGGGCCGCAGAGCCACTTGTGCCCGCTCGTCGCGTACGAGTCGCAGCCGATAGCGTGGAGGTCGAACGGGACCTGCCCCGCCGACTGCGCACCGTCGATATGGAACCAGAGGTCCCGCTCGCGTGCAAGCTTGGCAATCTCATCGACGGGCATCAGAATCCCGGTCGGCGCGGTGAGGTGGCTGACCTGGATGACGCGCGTGCGCGGGGTGATGAGTGCGGCGATGCGCTCGAGGTTGCCCGCCGCGCTCGTCGGATCGGGCTCGAAGATCTTGACGCGGATGCCGTCGTGCTTCTGGCGGCTCATCCACGCGAAGGCCCCGCCCGGATGTGCGTGCGACTCGAAGATGACCTCGTCGCCGGGCCGGAAGTCGAGCCCGCAGGCGATCGTGGAGTTGCCCTCCGTCGCGTTCCGCGTGAACGCGATCTCCTCCGCCTTCGCCCCGAAGAAGGCCGCAACCGGCCCGCGAATCTCTTCCAGCTGCTCGTGCCCGTGCTCGACGATGGTCTGCTGCTCCGTCCGCGCCCGCTCGGCGGCGTCGAGGACCGGGTACGGCGCCGGGCCGAGGCCGCCTGTGTTGAGGTACGCGCGTTCCCGCGTCATCGGGTAGAGGTCGCGCACGAGGTCCCAGAAGTCGGCGCGGTCGGGCGACGGCAGCGTAGCGACCTGCCGCGCTGCGGCGGAGCGCACGAAGGGTGCGGCGGCGAGGCCGAGCCCCGCCTGCGCCGCACGTTGCAGGAAATATCGCCGTCCTCTCATGGTCTCCCTCACGGTTCTCGGTCCATCCTCAGTTGTACGAACGTCAGCGCGGCGATGAGCAGCAGGAGCACAACGGCAGCAGCCGACGCGTAGCCCATGTCATCGTACTGGATGCCTTGCTCGTAGATGTGGTAAACAATCGTCCGCGTCGCGTTAACCGGCCCGCCCTGCGTCATCGCGAGGACGATCGTGAACACCTGGAACGAGCGGATCACCGCCGTGATGCTGACGAGCACGACGATGGGGCGGAGCTGTGGCAGCGTGATGTAGAAGAACTTCTGGACGTTGTTCGCGCCGTCGAGGCTGGAGGCCTCGTACAGCTCCTCTGGGATGCCCTGCAATGCGGCGGAGAAGAGGATGAGGTCGAAGCCGAGGTTCTTCCAGATCGTCAGCACCATCAGCGACGGGAGCGCGAGGTGCTCGCTGAGCAGCCACGCCTGCGCGTCCAGCCCGACGAACGTCATGATGAAGTTGATGAGTCCGTTCGAGGCGTAGAGCCAGCGCCAGATCATCGCCGTCGCCATGAGCGAGGTCACGACGGGGATGAAGTAGAGCGTGCGGTAGAGCCCGGCCCACCGCCCTGTCTGCTCGACGAGCACGGCGACGACGAGCGCGAGCGCGACCCCGATCGCAACACACCCAGCGACGAAGAGGAGCGTATTCCACAGGGCCGAGATGAACAGCGGGTCCTGGAACTGGCGGATGTAGTTGTCCAGCCCGACGAACGGCGTCTCCCGCCGCAGCAGCCCGTAGTCGGCGAAGCTGATGGCGAGGCTTTTGAGGATGGGGTAGTACTGGAAGACGACGAAGAACAGCAGCGTCGGCGCGAGGAGGACGTAGGCCGTCCGCGCTTCCAGATTCATCCGCCGCGGGGCGAGGCTAAGCGTCGTCATAGCGCACCTCCACCGTGCTCTCGCCCCGCACCGAGCGCCGGGCGTCGACGTACACGCTGTCCTCGACGCGGACGGTGTCGAACGCCATGCCGTTGCCGTCCCACGTCACGCACTCGGGCCGCGTGTCCGGCGGGAGGAGGAGGTGGAGCTCCACATCGGCCTCCTCGCTTTCCAATTGCATCCGAAAGGTCCGGTCGTCCGCGTCGTGCGTGTACCGGTAGCCGAAGGACGCGCCCGATGCCGCGTACCCAACGCGGATCGATGCCTCAGCCTCATTCGCCGCGATCCACCGTGGGGAGCAGCGCACGTGCCGGAACGAGTGCCCCAGGTCTTCGATCCCGCACAGCCCTTCGACGAAGGCGTAGAGCATCGCGGAAGAGCCCCAGCCGTCGGTCGGCAGCGCGTCGGGGCTCGTGCTCGTATCAACCGTCGAGGCTGTGCCGTCGGGGAAGTACCACAGATACGTCTCCCCGCTCTCCGCGATGAGGGTACGGTACTGCTGGAGGATCCCGACGCCGTAACCTTCGAGGCCGTGCTCGAACGCCGCCCGCGCCAGCTCGCCGCCGACGAGCGGCAGGATCCCGCCGTTGATGTACGCGCCGGCAATAATTTTCTCGTCGCCGAACGCGCCACCCGGGAACGGCGGATCGATGCTGAACCACTCGGCGAACGCCCCCGCCGTCTCGCGGCGGCGCTGGTATTCCCGCAGAATCGCCACGGCGATCTCATGCGTGGCGAGGCCGCGATTGACGTCCATCGGGTTGCTGAGGCTGAGCTGCTCGGCCTCGTCGAGCCCGTCGATGGAGACGGGCGTGAGCTTGTGGAAGTGGGTGTAGAACCGTCCGTTGAAGAGGAGCGTGTTGGCCCGCTCGCGCATCGCCTCGGCATGGTCCCGCCACCCCTCCGCGTCGTCGTCACGACCGAGGTGCTCGTGCAGCCGCCCGAGCAAGTGCATCGCCTCGTAGAGTCCGCTGACGTCGCCGTGCATGATACCCCAGAAGGTGTCGGGGGTGACCTGGAAGTTGAGCCACGGCGCGCGCCCCGCCGTGTAATCGAAATCCCACGTGTCGATGGTGTAGGCGCGCTTAGGGAGGTTGTGGGTCGGGTCCCAGCGCCACGGATGGTCGAGGGTGTAGGTGAGCGCCCGGTCGAGGTGCGGCAGCAGGCGCTCGATCCACACGTCGTCCCCGCTGGCCTGCCACGCGAGGTACGCTGCCTTCACGAACCGGTACTCCACGTCGGCCTCGACGGGCACGCGCACCCACTTCTCCCAGTTCTCGGGCTCGGTGTTCGCCTCCGTCGTGACGTAGTCGAAGACGCGGCCGTTCGCGGCCTGATGATCGGCGAAGGCCTCCACGGCGCTCTGCACGTCGGCTTCGACGTACTTCCCGCCGCGCAGGATGTCCGAGTGGTCGCGGATCCAGAGGGCCGGTGAATCCGGGCTTCGGAATCCGCGCACCACCTCGCCATCAACCTGCAGCGCGACGAGGTCGGCCAGCAGGAAGGTTTCGATCTGTGAGCAAAGAGGGCTCCACTGTCCCGATTCGGTCTCTACGTGTAGCAACGTGCGCTCTTCGGTCGGCAGTGGCGAAGGGTGGAAACATGGTCACTCCGCTCCTCGCGGGAAGCGGGGGCGGGGAGGGAGACGATCCCGCCCGCTGCGACGGCGGCGGATGCTCCCTCCCCCCGACCCGCTCCCCCTACGTGGAGGGCGAGAGAACCGGACGGCTCCTTAGAGCCCTACGCGCAGACTGATGCGGTGGACGTCGTTGAGCAGGTCCATCTTCGTGAAGGCGTAGTCGAGCCCGACGGCGTATCCCGAGAGTTCGTACTGGATGCCTCCACCCAGGGAAAAGCTTTCGATGGTCGTATCGATAGACTCCCGCCCTTCCGTGCCGCCGTCGTCGGTGCCGCTGTAGTTGAACTTGTAGCCGCCGCGCAGGAACAGCAGGTCGTAGAAGGAGACCTCCGCCCCGCCGTAGATCAACTGCTGGGAGTCCTGGGGCTTGACGGTATCCACGGCGAGCATCACGCGCGTCTGCTCTGTGTTGACGGGGTAGAAGGACGTGCCGATGGAGAAGTTCAGCGGCAGCGGGTTATTCTGGTTGTAGAAGGACATCGCGGTCCCGAGGTTGTTGAGCCGGGCCGCGATCTGCCAGCCAGCGAGCCCGACGCGGTAGACCGATCCGAAGTCAAAGGCAACCGCGCTCGCGCCCACGCCGTCAATCGACTCGTTGATAACCTTGAACGTGGTGCCGAGCGCGAGGCGGTCGAAGAAGTACCGGGCGTAGGAGACGTTGAAGGCGAGGTCGAGGAAGTTGTACGTGTCCGAGGTGTTCGTGTCCGTCACGAGATCCTGGAGGATAGGGTCGAGGTAGCCGTTCTGCCGGTTGGCCGGGATGTCTGAGACCCCGAACGCCTGGATACCGGCCGTGACCGTCCCGGCGTTGCCGAGGTTGTACCCGACGGCCGCCGACGTGTAGTTCAGGTCCGCGATCCAACTGCTGTAGGAGAAGGCCGCGCTGACTTTCTGCGTCGCGTTGAGCGCGGTGCCGGCCGGGTTCCAGAAGATCTGGTTGGCGTCGTTGGTGAGGGAGCTGACGGCGGAGCCGAGGGCTACCTCGCGCGCGCCTACACCGATCTCCAAGAAGGCGGCACCGTTGCGCCCCGCCTTCCGCTGCGCCTGGGCGGGCATCGCGATCAGCCCGGCCAAGACGAGTACGAGTAGGAGTCCTCTTTTCATAGCGGTATCCGTTGGGTTGCCAGGTGCGCGTGGGCTAGCGGAGGATGGCGAAGTGGCCCATGACCTCGCGGTCTGAGTACTTGACGTGGTAGATGTAGAGTCCACTCGCTACCTCCACCCCGTCTTTGGAGAACAGGTCCCATTCCCCCTGGCCGTTCACCGCGCCCTCGACGATCGTCTGGTAGACGATCTGACCGGAGACGTCGAGGATGGTCAGGGTGTAGTCTTCCGGCAGGTTCAAGAAGTAGACCTTGTGGCTGGCCGCGTCGTTGCGGACGTCGTTGAGGCCGGTGATCTTGTAGGGATTGGGCGTCACCGTGATCAGGCTTTCCACCTGTTCCACGGCGGCCACCGGCGGCACCACCGTGTACGGCGCCCCGATGTTCTTGTAGGCCTGGGTGCCCGGCGACGGGAAGAGCGAGTTCAAATTGGCGAAGGGGTAGGTCCCGGCCCACTGGCTCCCCAGCCCGATCGTGCCATTCGGCGCGTCGGGGGCGTTGCGCCCATTGCGGTTCATGTTGGCCGACTCGATGTGACCGCCTTCGACCACGCCTTGAGGCCCGACGAACGAGCCGTCCTTGTAGGCCGCGACGTAGTACCAGTACGTGAAGCCGGCGATCGCCGAGGTGTCTTCGAGCGCGAACTGATACCCGCCGGTCTCGTCCCGATACTGCGCCAGATCGCCGACGGGGACCTTCGTGAGCAGGTCGTACGTGCCCCACTCGGCCGGCTGGTACGAGCCCTGGGTGTCGCCGACGAAGATGTCGAACGCGTCGAAGTTCGGGTTTATCGGGTCCAATAGCGCATCCGGGACCGGCCCGACCTCGTGCTGCTCTTGGTAGCGATCCGTGAGGCGCATGCCGACCTCCTGGTAGCTCGTGCGCTTGTACTGCGAGGCCCGCCAGATCTTGTAGCCGTCGATCGGGCGGATGCCGGACACATCCGACCAGCGGATGAGCGCCGTCCCGTCCGTCGTGCTCTCGAGGTTCATATCCGGCACCGCCGGGACCGGCAGCTCGTTCTCGATCTCCCATCCCCGGCTCCAGGCCCAGCGGGACGACTCGACCGCATCGGTGAGGCCCTCTAACCGGAAGCCGGCCGCCGCTACCCACACGACGGTGATGGACTCACCCACGGCGAGGCTGAAGGGGCCGATCCCCTCGGTCAGTGCCTGACCGAAGGTGTACTCCCGAGCGAAGCCGATCATCCCGCTGTAGAAGTCGCCGCTGGCCGCACTGGGGTTCCAGGCCGGCTCCCACACCGGCTGGACGTTCTCGATGTTGGCGACGCCGACGTCCTGCGAGCCGTACTTGAAGTCCCCGTTCGGGCGGGCATCCGGGTTGCCCACGACGAAGGTCGTAATGTCGTCCGGAGTGCCTCCGGAGAAGAACGCCGGGTTGGGCGACAGGTCGGCCGGCACGCCGGCGCCGTTGGAGAGCTTGCCGTAGTCAGCGTACCAGGTGGCTGTCGCGTTGCGGAACGCGAGGTCGGAGGCACTGATGCTCTCCAGCGCCGCCTGCCACTGGACCGACGCGTACCAGCCCCGCCTGCTGCCGGTGCCAACGGAGGGCGTCCCGAACACCGTCTGCTTATCCGGGGAGTTGGCCGTGATGGCGCCGAGGTCGTTGTCAGAGATGGCTCCCTGCTTCACCCCGAGGAAGGACCACCCGTTCCAGATGTCGGTGTAGCCGTTGAGCTGGTTCGTATTGTTGATGCCGAAGGCTCGTGCGCCGGGCGCGGGCACCGTGCGGTTGGTGGTCTGCGTGGGAGGCACGTTGGCGTACCAGGCCCAGATGTCGTAGGGCGCGCCGGTTTCGTCCGGTGCCGCCACGTAGCCGAAGGTCCGCCCGGCCGCGAGGCAGTTACACCCCCGGTCGCCGGCCGCGCTGATCTGGATCGAGGGGGAGATCGTCGCGTCCAGCATCATCCCCACGCCGTCGATCACATTGTTCTGGGCCTCCGGCGTGCCGTCCGCGTTGGTGTCGACGACGCCCGTGTTCGTCATCGTGAGTTCGATCACGGTGAAGTCGTTGAGGTTCTGCGTGTTCGGGCTGAACTGGTGGGCGCGCACCTTGAAGTCGATGCCGGCGGTGGTCGGCCAACCGGCCTCATAGATGAGGTGGGTCCGGCTCGCGTCGGTGTAGTGCGCCGGGGTCTTGTAATCCCGAGCCGGATCGCCTGCGCCGGGCACGTTGACGCCGTAGCTGGCAAACATGAACCGACTCGTTCCTCCTTGCCCCCCCATGTCGGTACCCGCATCCGCTGCACGGACGGGGTTGCCCGCGCCATAGCCCGGCCAGCCGTCCGCTTTGAAGACGGGGAACACCATGAAGTGGGAGTTGCGGAACGTGTTCGTATACGGGTAGCCGGAAGGCCAGAGCCCTGTCGGTTCCTGCCAGTTGCCGCGTGAGCCGAACAGGACCCGGTTGTTCATGCCGCCGGCCACGTTCGCGAACGGACTACCGAGGCGGCTCGACTCGCTGGTATTCGACGGCTTCAGGGTGTTCCACAGGTCGGCCCCGACCAGGTACCCGTCGCCCGGCTCCAGGGTGGATTGGCTTTTGAACTGGAGCGCCTCGGAGGGCCGGTCCCTCTTCTGGGCAGCGGCAGGCATCGCCACGCTTCCTATCAGCATCAGCGAGAGCAACCCGTATAGAAAGACGTTTTTCATAGCAAGACCAGGTCGAGATGGAGGAGAACGGCGGGGGTAGTTCGGCTAGAAGCGCAGGCGCGTACCGAAGTAGACGTTGCGGGCCGGCCCGTAGAGGGCCGTGCCGTCCTTGAGGATGAGGCGCTGCCCCGGCTCTCCCGTTTCTTCGAAGATGCGCGGGCCGTCGGTGGTGAAGTTCTCGTAGGCGACGATGTTCTGGCGGTTCGTCAGGTTCGTCACGTCCACGTACGCGTCCACGCCATAGCGTCCCGCGAACGTGAACCGCTTCTCCAGCCGCAGGTCGATCTGGTAGTTGGTCGGGCCCGTGAGCAGTTGACGGTCGCGGTCGTCGGCTCCGATGACCTTGGGGTAGAGGAAGCCGCTCTCGAGGTTGCCCGTCAGGCCGGCGGAGAACTCGTAGGGCAGCAAGGCTACGGAGCGCAGCACGAAACGGTGGGTGCGGTCGTAGCCGCCCGTGAGGACCGAGTTTCCGCCACGCACCTGCTGCGGATAGTTCCGGAAGTCCTCGGCATTCCCGAACGGGAGGGTCGTCATGGTGCCCGCAGCGGTCGTATCCGTGAACAGCGTCGTGTTGGCCCCGGCGAAGTTGGCCTGCTCCACCGACGAGAAGGTGTAGGATGCGGTCAGGCCGAGCCTGAAGTCTTTCGCCAACTCTAGGGGGTTCCGCCGCAGAACGAGTTCAATCCCGCGCACGTCGGCGTAGCCGGCGCTGGTGGCGAAGGTGTGGGTGTTGCCCACCAGCGTCTGCTCGCCCTCGCGGTTCCGGTTCGTCGCCTGGAGGTTGGCTTGGCCGTAGTTCTCGATGCTGCGCATGTACGCGTTCGCGTCGAGGCCCCAGCCGGGGGAGAACTCCCACTGCACGCCGAGCTCATAGTTGTTCGACGTGATCGGGGCGCGCTCGGGGTCTTGGTAGGTGAAGAAGATGTTGTTGGAGCTGTTGCCGTCGTAGAACTGGTAGAGCGTCGTGAAGGGGACGAGCTGCTGGGTCCGTGCGTAGGAGAAGTACATCGCTGCGGTCTCCCCGATCGGGTGCGAGACGCCGATGCTCGGGTTTAAGAACACGTCGGTGCCGACCTTGTCGCCGCGCTCGAAGTTGTTGCGCGCCAGCAGCCGGGGGATCTCGTTCCCGTTCTCGTCGAGCATGGGCACCACGGTGACGTTCCCGGACTCGTCGGTGACCGATTGGTAGACGATGCCGGCCTGCACCGTGTCGCGGACGAAGGGGTGGAAGAAGTCCACGATCTTCTCCATGTCCCGGTTGGCGAATTCAGCGCGCAGGCCCAGGTTCACGATGAGCCCGGCGTACTCCATGCGGTCCGACGCGTAGAGGGCGAGGTTCCAGGGATTGCGCTCCCAATCCTGCAGCTGGAACGGCTCCAGAGCCCCGTTGAGCTTCGAGCCGGTCTGGTCGAGCCCGTAGACCTGCTGGTAGTCGAAGCCGTAGAGCTTCAGTTCCGTCCCCGTCTGGAGGTAGTGGTTGCGGGTGAGCTGGTTGCTGTAGTCCACCTTGAACCCGTTCGTCGCCTGCCGCGCGTCCTCCGAGTACGGCTGCGGGCGGGCCGCCTTGTAGCGGTTTCCGGCCGGCAAGACGATGCCGGTGTCGGAGAAGCCGTCCGAGATGTTCTCGTAGAACATCTTCGACTTGTCGGTGCCGGTGCCGATGTACTTCGCGATGTTGAAGGGGTCCGTGAAGTCGATGAAGTCCCCGTTCTCCCCTACATCGGTGAAGCCGTTGCCGTCGTCGTCCACGTACCCGTACCGGCTCCGCTGATAGGTCCGGTAGGCCTGCACGTCCAAGAAGGACGTCGGCGACAGGATCTGCGTCAGCTTGAGGGAGCCGAGGTAGCTGCCGCCGTCGTTCTGCGCGACACCTTCGAGGTAGAAGCGCCAGAAGTCGTTGTAGCTCGTGTTATTCCAGTTGCCCCAGAGCCCGCGGTCCTCCACGATGCCGATGGCGCTCAGGCGCGTGTTCTTGGAGATCTCGTAGGTCGTCTTGAGCTGGCCGTTGAGCCGGCGGCGAAACTCGTTCGGTTCGTAGCCGTGCGTCTGGAACCACTGCCCGGTGAAGTAGAACCCCCAGGCGTCCGTGATCGAGCCGCCGACGGACGCCCGCGCGTCGACCTCCGGGTCCCCGCTGCTGTACTTGTCCGGGGTCCACGTGAAGAGCGGGGCGGCCGGATCGGCGTTGGCGATTCGCTGGTCGCGCTCGGTGAAATACTCCGCAGCGTCCTCGTAGAAACCGAGCGAGTCGGGGCCGGGGCGGTTGATCTGCGGCGAGATGCGGAAGGAGCCCGACCCGCGGATGGGACCCCGCCCTTCTGAAAGCGTTACCGCCACCACGCCCCCTGAGGCCGCCCCGTACCTCGCCTCCGTCGCCCCGGTGTTGACCGTCACCTCTTCGACGCCCTCCGGGTTGATATTAAAGAGACTGGGGTTGGTCTGGTTGGCCCGGTTCGTGTTGTCGTAAACGAGGCCGGAATAGGACTGCCCGGTCCCGTTCGGAGCGATCTGGTTGAGCGCATCGCTCACGTCGATGCCATCGATGACCGTCCGGGTTTCGTAGCGGCGGCTGCCTCGGATGAAGCCCTCGTAGGAGTTGGATGTCCGCGAGATCACGTCCTGCAGACTCGTCACGGGCAGGCGCTCGATCTCATCGCCCGTCACGATGGACCGCGACGTGGTCTGGTTAGCGTCGACCACGGGGCGCTCCGCCACCACCACCACCTCTCCGCCCTCGACCACGGCCGTGCTGAGTTCGACGTCGAGATTCGTCGTGATGTCAGAGACGACGCGGATGTCGATCACCTGCGTCGTATACCCCACGAAGGAAACCCGCGCGGTGTAGGACCCCGGCGTAACGCCCACGACCACGTAATACCCGTCCGCGCCGGTGGAGGCACCGAGCTGCGTGCCTTCGAGTACCACCGTAGCTCCGGGCAGCGGGGATCCGTCGGCGGCGTCCGTGACAGTACCGGAGAGCTTGCCGGTTTGCGCGAGCGCTGTCCCTGGAAACGCTACCAAGAGCAACAAAAGGACTCGCCACGGAAGCCCTTTCCTGACGGAGTGTCTGTTCATGATGATGCCTCGGCTCAGTTAATGCAAACAAGGTGGGTGACGACGCGGAGGACGAACAAGGTGCTACTGCCGCGTGTCCTTGCTGGGTGCTGGCCCGAAACGTCTCCGAAAGCGTATCGCGTTGCGCGCTTCAGCATCGGGTTTCGAGTCGAACGGGTCTGTGGGGGTGGGGTCTGGTCTAGATGATGCGAGTACTCGGTATCACACGCTGCTGGCCTTAGGGGACTAAGCCCCGAGCGCCAGGGGAGAGTCGTCGTTCGGATCGCTTTCATGGCGGTGGGCGGGGGTTCTAGGCGGCGGCGAGTTTGGGCAGCTCTTTGCCGCCCAGTTCGCGGGAGAGCGACCGGGCGGCGGACCGCACGGCAGCCCCTACCTCTTCAATCTGCTCCTGGCCTTCTACCTGCGACGACAACATGGCTACCGTCAGGGCCGCACACGGGCGCTGCCGGTGATCCAGCACGGGAGCCGCTACACACAGCAGTTCGCGGTTGTATTCGCCGTCAATGACGGCGAACTCCCTGCGCCGTGCCTCGGCCAGACGCTTCTTCAGCACACTGCGGTCCGTAACCGTGGCATCGTTGAAGGCCTCCATTCCGTGCTCGTTGAGGATGGCATCGACTTCTTCGGCGGGGAGCCAGGCCAGCAGCGCCACCCCGGTCGCCGTACAGTGAGCGGGGACGCGCGCCTGCAGCTTCTTGACGACGGTGATGGACTTCGGGCTCTCCATCCGCCGCAGGTAGACCACTTCCCCGTCTTCTAGCTTGCTCAAAAAGACCGTCTCCTCGCACTCGTCCGCCAGCGCCTCCATGTAGCTGGAGGAGGCCCGAAACAGATCGGTCTGGTCGGCGAAGCTGTTGCCGAGTTCCCAGAGGTACGACCCAAGGCGAAAGGCTCCCCCATCCGGGTCGGGCACCACTGCATGGTGCTTCTGCAGTGTGACCAGGATTCGGAAGAGCGTGCTTTTGGGGATGCCGGAAACGCGAGCCAGCTCGGCTAGCGTCAGGCCACGCCGTTCACGAGCGAGGAGCCCTAGCACTTGGAAGGCCCGGTCGAGTGAGGGGATGACATAGCGATCGTTCATTTCTTATTTGAAACGTCGTTTTGCTTGATACACGATTTACGGAGTATCTCCCACAATGTCAAGGAGCGACTAACACTTTGTATGCAGAATCCGTGCTGGCTCCCATTTCGAAGGTGGCGAAATCCGCTTGTTCCATATAATAAACTGCATTTGTTATTCAAACTACCTATACTGCCGGCCGGCTGCTTTTTTTCCTTCGCGCGCTCCTTTTCCTCTGCCCATGCCCGCCCTTCTCCGTGCCGTGCACGCCGTGAGCTACCCCAGCACCGGCCACCCCGTCACCGCCACCGTTGCGTCCCTTCTTCAACGGAAAGCGAGGATTCCCACCGCCTCGGCCCCGACGAAGTCACCTTCCGGGTTGCGCCTCGACGTGGCCGGTGGCCCCTGGTACGATGCAGCGGACCTCCCGTCCGACCTCCCGTCCGCATGGATGTGGGCGCGCGTATCCGAGGACGGCAACGGCAACCTCTACGCATCGCAACCCGCCTTCCTGTACGCGCTGGTCCACCTCCTGACGGAGGGAGCCCTGGATATCTCCCCCGCCGATCTGGCCGACGGCCTCCTCATCGAGCCCTCGTTCGCCTTTCACCGGCCACTCTACGACCAGGTGCTCACGCAGGTCGCCCGCACGACGCGCGGCTTCGACGCCGAGGTCTACGTCGAGCGCCTCGCCCGAAGCGGCTTCACGCACGTCGAAGTCAACGGGCTCGCGTTCCACATCCCGTTCGAGCCGGGCGTCCCGACGGAGTACTACAACCAGTTCTACACGTATTGCCCCGGTCTGAATCACTTCGTCGACTCCCCGTTGACGCGGGGGATCTACCCGGCCGAGTACCTGCAGGCCAACCTGAATCGGGTGAAGAAGACCGCCGCGCTCGGCCGGAAGTATGGGCTCAAACCCGGCCTACTCTGCTTCGAGCCACGCAGCCTGCCGGAGCACTTCTTCCAGCGCTACCCCATGCTCCGCGGCGCGCGCATCGACCACCCGTTCCGCTCGCACCACCCCCGCTACACGCTCGCGCAGGATCACCCGGTGTCGCGCACGCACTACGCCGACCTCATGCGCGCCATGATGGAGGCAGTACCCGACCTCGACTACCTCTCCGTGTGGAGCAACGACAGCGGGGCAGGATTCGAGCACACGTCGTCGCTCTACGTCGGGCGCAACGGCGGGCCGTACATGATCCGCGAGTGGCGCGAGCACGACCAGATCGCCGAGACCGCCGGGCAGGGCGTGCTGCGGTGGCTACGGCTGATGCAGGAGGCCGCCGCCGAGACCAACCCCGACTTCGAGGTGCTCCTCCGCGTCGAGCCGTTCAAGGTGGAGCACGAGACGCTGCTCGCGGGGATGGGCGACGGGCTGAGCATCGAGGCCCCGTCGCTCCTCGTGCGGGGCTACGACCTGCCCTATCACCACCCCGAGTATCCGGAGCAAGTCAGCGCGGCGGGTTCGATCTACCACCTCGCGATGGACGAAAGCGAAGCCGATCTGCTCGACGAGCACCGCGCGCAGGGATTCGAGCCGCGCATCCACTACGCGGCGGGGGCGGGCTTCAACCTGGAGCCCTTGATGGGTGTCCCCTTTCCTCGCATGCTCCACGCCAAGCTGAGCGCGCTCCGCACGACGGGCTTCCGGGCGGCGAGTGCCATCGGCGGGCTGATGAACGTGGGGCAGACGCCGTACTGGCCCAACCCCGAGATCATCCGGGCTGTTCAGTTCACCCCCGATGTGCCCGTGGACGACGTGCTGCGCCGCTTGGCCCGGCAGTGGGCCGGCGACGAGCAGGCCGACGCCCTCGTCGAAGCGTGGGATGCGGTCGAAGAGGGGCTCCGCTTCATGCCCATCGTCCCGCTCTACAGCAACCTCGGCTTCGTGTGGTACCGGGCGTGGGTCCGCCCC
>JBBSMX010000006.1:0-58576 GCA_038232935.1 Rhodothermales bacterium
CTGAACGTGTGGGGCCGTCGCCTCAACCCCGACGGGAGCGCGGCGTCGCCGGACGCGCACCACTAGCTGGACTTCGCCTACGAGGGGCGGCCGGCGACGGCGACCGACGCCCACGACGTACGCTGGCTGTTCTATCACACCCTCCGCCGGGATCGGTGGCGGCTCTGGGCGAAGACGTCGCCGATGTTCCAACTCGGGCTGGACGCGCGGCCGGCTCTCGACGCGCCCGACGTCGCGGCGTTGCAGCGGGCGTTCGCCACGGCCCACGTCGCCCTCGCCGCCGACGCCACGGTGACGCCGGTCGGCAGCCTCTGGCGTATCGACGACGTGACGAATGCCGAGGTGTACGTCGTCGAAGCGAGCGCGGACGCGCTGACAGTCTTTCGAATCACGGCTGATGCACTCGAACTCGCTCCGAGCTATCCGCTCAACCCTGACAGCGAGGGGCACGAGAAACACCCGACGGCCGCGTTGCAGGGCGACACGCTGTGGGTGTTCTGGTCGGTGTTCGACCCCGCCGCCGATCAGTGGTCGATCCGCTACCGCCTCCGTCGTGACGGGGCGTGGGCCGAGACGCGCCCGTTCGCGCAGGGGCTGTCGGACCCGTTGGCGGAGCGCCGGTCGCCGGCCGCTGTCGTGGACGGGGCGGGCGGGCTGTGGCTGTTCTGGCTGGAGCGGGCGCGTGGCGGGTGGCACCTCCGGTACAACCGGCATGACGGGACGGGCATCGACGCCGACCCGGATGCGGGGTGGGAGCGCGCCCCAGCCGAGCCGTTCCCGCTCGACGGCCCCGACGATCCCCGCGTCGAGGACGACCTCGCCGTGCTGTTCCGCCCCGGCGACGCGGGCCGACCGCTATGGGTGTTCTGGGCGCGGAAGGCCGAGACCTCGGAGCCGCACCAGTCGCGCTGGACCGTGGCGTATCGGGTAAAAGCGAGCCTCGATCCGGCTGTTTCGGATTGGAGTGCGGTCGATGTCCTGCCGAAGACCGACGAACTCGTGCACGACCGCGAGCCGGTCGCGCATGTCGAGGGCGGCACGCTCCGGGTGTACTGGGGCAGCGACCGCGCGGGGAGCTGGTCGCTCTGGCGGGCCGCGCTCGACCTTGACGCCGCGCCGCCGTGGGGTCCGCCCGAACCGCTCGACGGTGACCCGTCGGCCGCACCGTACATGCAGCGCACCCCGCTGCCGCTCACCGTCGGCCCCGACACCGTGCTGCTGTACCGGAGCAGCGAGAGCCTGAGGTATTCCAGCGACGTCTACCGCGCTACGGAGACCGTCGACTTCCGGTATGCCGGGGCCTCGACCGTCCACACCCGGAACACGGCCCTCGCCGATCTGCACGGCGCGTTCGAGGACTTCCGCACCTACACCTATGACACCGGGACCGAAGGCAAACGGACCGATGACGACTGGTTCGCCCGCGACACCCTCGGCGTCTACCTCGAGCCCGACACCGCCGATCCCGAGGCCCTCACGCGCGAAGTGGAGCGCCTCCGCCGGGTGCTCCCCGAGTTCATGCCGACGACGGACCGCGCCGTGTTCGTCACGCGGACGGACACCCACGTCGAGGCCGTCTACACCTACGACCGCCCCGGCCCCGAGCCCCGCTTCATCGCCGAGCAGGTCGCCGACGCGCTCACGTCCCCGCTCACGAGCGGCCTCCCGCCCGGCGAGGATTTTTCCGACGACCTCCAGTAGCACAACGCCCATGCCTTCCGCCGACACCTACCCCCGTGGGATCTACCGCGACCGTCTGGTCACGCCGGACGGCGTGACCAGCCGAGGTTGGACGTCCAACCTCATCGTGGACCAGTGCCGGTCTCTCCTCGCCGGCTTTATGCGGGGCGATACGGCGGCGGGCATCCAGGTGCTCCGGGTCGGGCGGGGCGATGTGCTCTGGGACGCGGCACTGCCGCCCGCTCCGCCGCGCTCGACGGAGGCGCTCGTCGATCCCGTGCCGTTCGAGATCGCCCTTGCGCCCGCCGACATCGAGTACCTCGACGCGGCCGGAAATGCGACGGCCGGTCCCACGAACCGGCTTCGGCTCGCCGTCACGCTCGGCCCGAACGAGCCGCCGGGCGAGGACCCGTACCCCCTCCGCGAGTTCGGCCTCTTCGGCAGCTTCGGTGGGGCGGACTTCATGATCAACGTCGTGCGCCACCCCGTCCTCTTCAAAGCAGCCGACGCCACCTTGGAGCGCACGATCCAACTGGTGTTCTAACCTTTGGTGATCCCCATGGGCGACTTCTCTCGAAACCCCGACGCCCGGCTGGCCGCGTCCGTAGCGAGGCACTACGTCGGCGTGCGCCTGCAACAGGGCGTGCCACTCCTCGACGCGGACTGGAACGAGCTCGAAGACCTCCGTCGCTACGAAGCCGAAACCCTCGGGGCGTGGTTCCTCGGCGACGGCGTGCCCGTCGGGAGCGACGGCTTCCGCGTCATGCCGATCGTCGGCCTCGGCGTCGGTACCCTCGCGCTCGCCTCAGCCCTGACGACGGTCGGCCTCAGTACGATCTCCATCGATCTCGCGGCCTCTACGGCCGCCGCCGCGCTCGGCTTCGACGCGACGAACGCCGCGGCGGAGCGATTCGGGACATCGCCCGCGCGCGTGATGGGGTCGCGCAGCGAACCGTTCGCGCTCGCCGACGGGGACACGCTCGTCGTCCAGACCGAGAGTGGCACCGAGACGGCGACGTTCGCCGCCGCCGACTTCGCCGACCTCACGGCCGCCACCGCTGCCGAAGTCGCCGCCGCGCTCAACGCGGCGCTGGGAGGCGCGACGGCGAGTGTCGGCGACGGCAACGACTTCGTCATCCGGGGAGCCGAGGGGACGAACGCCGACGCCGGTCGCCTCCTCGTCGGCGGACGCGTCGTGGTTAACGAGCAGAGCCTCCGCTACAGCGCCCAGCCGCTCTATGCCAACGACGCCCTCGCGGCGCTGTGGGGCGTCAACCCCATCCCCGCCCTCGCCACGCCGGCTGCTAACGGGCGCTTCGCCGTCTACCTCGACGTGTGGCACCGTGAGGTCGGGAGCGCCGAAGACTCGGCCCTCGTCGAACCCGCGATCGGGCTCGAAACGGCGGTCCGGCTCCGCCGTGAGTGGGCCGTCCGCGTCGCTACGGCGACGGACTTTATCGACGTGCTCGCCAACCGGCCACCGGATCACCTCTATTACCTCCTCGCCGACCTCGACCGTGAGGGGGGCAACGCAGCCGTCACGGGCGGCATGATCACCGACGAGCGTGCGACCGAGATGTCGCTGCGGCCCGTCGTGGCCTACCGGGGGAGCGATGGCGCGCTCCTCGTCGACTCCGGCGACTTCATGGATATGCTCGTGCGGCTGCGCGACGCCGTGCGCGAGTTCATCATCTTCCTCTCGGCGCGGTTCGTGGACCCGAGTACGCCCTACCTCGCTGGCGAGGTTGCCGGGATCGACGCGCTCAGCGTCGTGGCGAACGTGGCCGACCACGGGATCACGCTCCTCCACGCCCAATCGCTCGGCACCCAGGGCGCGCTCGACTTCTTCGGGCAACTCCTCGACGCCGAGAATCGCTTCGTCGATGTTTGGCGCGAGGCCGTGCTGCCGCTCGTCAAGCCGGGCGGGACGGTTTACCAGCAGAGCTACGGCCAAGTGGTGGACACGATCGAAACCTTCCTCGTGGGACCCGCCCCCATGGGCTTCACCGCAATCGCCGACGCCCTGGCGTCGCACAACCTTGACCAAGCCGTGCGCTCGCAAGAACAGATCACGAACGAGTTGGGCGAGGAGGGCGACCTCCCCTTCGGCGTCCTCTTCGTTGCCTACCTCGGCTCCCCGGCTGCGACGATCCAGCCCAACACCAACTTCGACATGACGTACGAGATCACGGGGAGCGTCACGCCCGAAGACGCCATCGAGGTCGAGGTGTTCGTCGGCCTGGCGTGGACAGCGACCCTCCTCAACGAGGACGGCTCGCTCCCGTTCGATGTAGCCATGGGACCGGGCGACGACATTGAGCGGTTCCGCGTCCGCGTCCGCCCGCCCAACAACGCGGCCGCCGCGACGCAGATCAGCCTCCGCGTCAGCTCCGAGCGCAACCCGGCCGGCCTCGCCCGCACGACACCCCAGCTCGCGCTCACCGTCGGGCAGCCGCCGCCCGGCTCGGAGGCCGACTTCGCCTTCAGCATCCAGAACGCGAACGTCCCGCTCGTCGGCGGCACCTACGAAGTGCCGGTCTCGACCCTCGCCTCGTTCACGTACCGCCTCACGAACAACACCGATACGGCGCTCGCCGTGACGTTCGAGCTCGACCCCGAGACCGACCCCGACTGGAACATCCTGCCCACGTTCGGCCCGACCGACACCGTGCCAGCGCAGGGCAGCCGCGATTACGTCATGCAGTTCCAGGCCCCCGGGACGGACGGCATCACGCTCGCCTCGTCGCTGATCGCCCGCAACGACGCGAACGGGGAGGTCGCCGCGCAGAGCACGGTCACGCTCCGCTCCGTCGTCTAGCCTCGCTCGATCCCCACGACCCATGCTCACCCATTGAGGACGTTCCCATGAACCCGCTCGCACCTCTCCTTACTCGCTCGGTTGCCCCCGCGACGCTCGGCGTCTGCGTGCTCCTTCTGCTGGCGCTCTCCGCGACGGCGGCGGCCCAGACCACGTTGTGTGTGAAACAGCTGACGAGCGCGCCGACGATCGACGGCGTCGTCGCGGAGGGGGCGGCGTCCGGCGGATGCTCGGCGGACCCGGAGTGGGCGGGCGTCTCGCCGGCCGCCTTCACCCCGTCGACCTCGTCGCCGCAAGCGCAGTTCTACCTCGCCCACCGGCCCAGCTCGAACCGCCTCTACATGGGCGTCACCGTGGGGGGGGACGACGAACTGTCCGAGTTCGACCACGCCCTCATCTATTTCGACGCGGATAACAGCAACACGTGGAACGCCGGCGATTTCGCTCTCCAGATTCAGGTGAGCACGGCTAACGGGACGGGCGGCAGCCCGCTGATCAACACCGGCGCGCTGTGCAACATCGCCGTCGGGACCATCACGTACTGGCGCTACGACGCAACGGCGACGGGCTCGGGCTTCGACACGTTCTGGAAATCCGACGTCCCGGCTGCCGCGGCGAGCGTGCAGGCCAGGGTCGCCTACGATTATACCTCGAACACCGGCGATGACCTCGAAGACGAGATCTGGAACCTCGAGATCGAGATCCCCACGACGGGGGCCAACTTTGCCCTCACCACAACGGCGCCGAACTACTTCGGTGTCGGCGCACTCGTCTTCATCGACGACGGTCACCAGACCGGCCCCCAGCTTGGCGACGTGCGCGCGTGGCCGGCCGACCTCTACGACGCTGCTGTGTCCGTCAACAGCACGAACCCGAACGCCGTCGACAACGCCGTGGTCGCGGGGACCTTCCCCGAAGCAAGTGACCTCGCGACGGCCTCGATCGACGACATCTGCTTCGACGTCAATTTCGCGAACGCGAACCCGTGGCGGATCAACGGCCTCGACTCGGAGAGCAACGACCACCACGTCAACCGTGGGGTGAACACGTTCACCATCACGTACCAGTACGACGGTCCGGCCGGGTCCACGCCGCCTTTGGATAATGACGGCACCGTCGAACTTGCTATGAAGCCGTACGGCAACCTCCCGGCCGGCCAGACCTCGTCGTCGCTGCGCTGCGCGGTGGAGAAAGACGTAACGGCGACGAACGTCAACGGCACTGAGTCCGTCGAGTTCGTCGTGAACCTGAACGACTGCACGGGCTGGCCCAACCTCGGCAACCTCACGTTCATTTGCGTGGACCTCGTCCTGAAGGACTTCCAGCGCGACGACAACACGTCGAACAACACGGAGCACATCAACTACAACTACTTCGCCACGTCGCAGTATGCACAGTCCGTGTTCCTCAGCGCCGAGGGCATCCCCGGCTTGCAGCCCGGAGAGGAGACGACGCTGTTGCTGAAAGCGAGCATGAGCAACGAAGTGCCATCGGCCCGTCCCCCGCGCCGCGGCGCGCTCCCGGCGTGGCCGTTCCTCCGTCCGCCGACGCCTACCGGATGGGTCCTCCTGATCGGTGTGGCGCTTCTGTTGGCGCTGCTCGTGGTGACAATCGAGCGCGTCGCTCCGACCCAGCTCCGACGCGTGCTCATCGTCAGCGTCATGGCCGGGATCGCCACGATCGTCGCGTGTAAGCCGGATGTCATCGTCGATGGCGAGCCGCCCCCGCAGCGGTGGACGTTCGCGAACGCCGATGAACTGGGAATCCGCCCGGTCCGGGGCGAGCCGGACTGGTTCACGGTCCCCATCCGCGAAGGCGAGCTGCTCGAGCTCGAGCTCGCCTTCGCTGGCCAGCCGCTGCCCTACGAGGCGGAAGAGATGCGGCTCGAGCCGGCCACTGACAACGGCACGCCGAACATGATCCGCATCCCCGTCCAGCCGGGGCAAGTGCTCAGCGTCTTCGCCTTCGGCCAGGTCGACGTGGACGGCCCGCGCGGCACCATGCCGCCGGTAACGGCCGACGGTGCCATCCGGCGCACACGGGATGGGCAGCCCAGTCCGAACGAGCGCTTCTTACTCAACAGTGGGTACCACCAGCCCGAGGAGCACGTCGGCGCGCTCGTCGGCTCGTTCGTCGGGTTCGACGGGAGCGGCTTCCCGATCGGGCGGGAGTCGACGTTCATCGTGCCGGAGGGGGCGCAGACCCTGACGCTCGCCGTCAACGCAGCGGCGTACACGCAGATCACCGGCGCGTTCGACCTCCAGATCGTCAATAGCCCACCGCTCAAGGTGCCCACGTTCGGGACGATCCGGGGAGACGCGACGTTCGACGCCCCGCGCACGCTGCCGCCTTGGGCCGTCTTGACCTCACTCAACCTGTACACCTACTACAACGTGGAGACCGTGGTCAACGACGTGGCGACCGTGACTCGCCAGCCGGTGGGGTTCTCGCACTACGCCGTTTACGCCAGCCACACTCCGTAGCGTCCGTTCCTGGCCGACCGAACCGGGTCTTATGCTCACCTCCGCTTTTTATACCCTGGCCGCCTCGCAGATCCTCGGCGAGGCGGCCACGCCGAGGACCTTTCTCATAGCCATAGGGGAGGGCGACGCTGCGTGGGACGCGGCTGTGTCGCCCGACGACCGGGCCACGGTGCGCCTGACGCGGGAGACCGCGCGCCGTGCCGTCCCGCCCGACGCCATCGTCTTCCTCGACGGGACGAGCAACCCGGTGCGGCGTCCGACGCCGCACGTGCGGTTCACCGTCGCGTTTCCACCGGGCGAGGGGACGGGCACCCTGCGTGAGTGCGGGCTTTTCGCCGTTGGGCAAGGCGGAGGGCAGGAGGTTCTCCTCTCGTACCACACCCATCCACGCATCGAGAAAGAGGCCGACGCCGCCTTGCAGCGGGTCGTCCACATCGACCTCACGCCACGCGCCATTGCGCCCGGCTCCCGCATCACCCTGCTCCTCGGCAACACGTACTCCACGGAACTGCACGACCTCGACCGCGAAACGCCGAACTGCCAGATCGACGAGATCCGCCCCGACCGCCGGTTCTACTTCACGAGCATTGAGGAGGCGCGGTCGGCGGGGTACGATGTCTGCGCCTATTGCTTCGGCCGCGACCTCTCCGAACGTTGATGTCCATGCTCCGAGACGGCATTGCACGCACTCTCCGATAAATCGGCTGCCGATCACCGCCGCGATCAGGCACCGCACGCTCGTCGCAAGCCGGGAGGGCTGCGCGCTTCAGCGGCACCAGAGGTGGCGCTGCACCGGGCGATGGGTAACCATGCGTACGGCCATTTCCTCCAGGCCAAGCTGACGGTGAACCGCCCGGGCGATCGATACGAGCAGGAAGCCGACCGTGTCGCCGATGCCGTCGTGGAGATGCCCGAGGGCGTTTCGATGCGTGAGGGAGGACCGGATGCCTCCCGCGTCGTACAGCGGAAGTGCACGGCGTGCGAGGAAGAGGATGAGCACGTGCAGACGAAGCCCGCCACGGCGCACGCCCCGTCACACACGCCCGCAGCAGCGTCACGGATCGAGGGGTTGAGTGGTAAGGGGCGCCGGCTATCGGGGGCGGAACGGTCGTACTTCGAACCGCGCTTCGGGGCGGACTTCAGCGGGGTGCGCGTGCATACCGATGCCCACGCAGCAGGGCTCGCACAGTCGTTCCAGGCGCGGGCGTTTGCGACCGGGCACGACGTGGTCTTCGGGGCCGACCAGTACACGCCGGGCACGACGGCGGGGCAGCGTCTGTTGGCGCACGAACTGACGCACGTGATGCAACAGGCCGCGGGCCACGCGGGTCATCCTGCTGTGTTCAGACAACCCCAGGAAACGCCGCGCTCGCCGGAGTCAGAGGCTCCCACGCTCCCCCCGTTCACGCTCCCCCCGTTCACGCTCCCCGGTACGGGCCTTACGGTCATACCTGGTCCGTTGCACCCCGCCCTCCTCGGGCAACGCCTCCCTCTGCCCGCGAACTTGCGCATCACGAACGCGCTAGGAGCCGGGGGCGGGCCATCGTTCGTACTCGACGTGGCTCCGGAGCGGCTCGTGCTGAACTTCTTGGACAGGATTGACCTCGCCACCTCGACGAGGCCCGGGACTCCGCCCCATGCAACGCACGAACCCGAGAACCAGCAACGCATCAGCCTGTTGAATCCGAGGATTACGCTGGAGCCGCTCACGGGCCGTCTCCGTGGGAGCGCGACGCTATCGGTGGGGAGCGAGTACCCGCTCGCGTTGAAAGGACCGACAGACATCGCCGTCAGCATCGAATCGACGGAACTGGGGCGGTTCACCGGACGCCTGGGCTACGGCCCGCTGCATGCGGATTTTTCGCTCCGGCTGCACTACGATACGGACCGCATCGAGAGAGCCCTTGCCCCCGCCTTCTCCCCACGAGGCGGGTTCGCCGAGCTGTGGAGCCAATTCCAGACGATCCTGAGAGCCACGGTGCCGGGCATCCAGCTAAACGACTTGTCCGACGCCCTGCTGAGCCTCCTTCGTGCTGTGATGGCGGGGGAGGTGCGCAGCGCCGAGTTCGTGACGCGGACGCTCGACCTGGTTCGACCCGGCATCCCCGAAGGCGTCGGGGTGGAGGGTCTCCGCACGGCGCTTTCGCAGCTTGCCAATGAAATCACGCACCCCGGTTTCTCGCTGCGTGGGAGGCTAGGGCTGGGCATACCCTTCCTGGGCACGCTCCCGCTCACGAGATTCAGCGCCGAAGCACCGACGACCGTCCCGCTCGCCCGTCCTCTGCTCGGGGCACCGACGGCCTTCCCGCTCTCGTTCACAGCCGGCGGGGTCATTATCAGCCCGCCGGGCAGTCTGAGTGAGACGGCGGTGCCCGCACTCGGTTTTACGCATTCCAACTTCGGAGAACGCAGCGGCTTTTCTGCCACGGGGGCGTTGCTGCCCAGCCTGTCCCTGTCCGCTATCAACGCAGGGGGGCCTTTGGTCGAGCAGTTCCCCGTCTATGCCTACGTAGAAGTGGCTCATGTGAGGCGGCTCTCGGACGATCTCGATCTGGGGCTGCGGCTGACGGTCCAGGTGTCCACACCGGAGCTTTTTGGGGCCGGGGCACAGGGGGCAACGGACCCTGCGACGCAGCTCAACAACACGATACAAGAATTCCAAGAAGCCCAGGGCCGAAGCGAGCCCCTCGCCGTACCGAATGCTGGCCTGACGGTGTTCGGGCGTTTTGGTTATTTCTAACGAGGTCGGGAGAGGGTCTAGTGGAACATCGAAGAGCTACCCGGACGAGGCTAGTTGGGGCGACCAACGCGAGGCGGGTGGCACCCTCCACGAGGGCGAGTTCAACCGTTGCCCGGCTCGTTACTCCCACCGAGCGATCCCAACGAGCGCTCGGCAACCAGGCCTATGGGCACTTTATCCAGGCCAAGCTGGAGGTGAACCGCCCCGGTGATCGGTACGAGCGGGAGGCCGACCGCATGGCCGACCAGGTAATGCGTAGGCCCGAATCAGACTTCGGAGCGGGTAGGGCAGCCACGACACCGACCTCGCATGTCCACGTCCAACGTGCGTGCGCGGGGTGCGAGAATGAAGAGGAGCCCGTACGACGGAAGCCCCTCGCGTCGCAGATATCGCCGTTGGTACAGCGCCAAGTCAACAGCGAGGAGACGGCTCTAAGACCGGAGGTGGCAACGCAGGTCGAGGCGCTCGAAGGCAGAGGCCGGCCCTTGTCGGGGGTGGAGCGGGCCTATTTCGAGCCTCGCTTCGGGGTCGATTTCGGCCGGGTGCGTCTGCACGCGGGAGGCGAGGCATCCCAGACCGCGCGGGCGTTGGGCGCGCGCGCGTTCACAGTAGGAGAGCATGTGGCCTTTGGGTCGGGCGAGTATGCGCGGGAGACGGCGGCAGGCCGGCGGCTGATGGCGCACGAGCTGACGCACGTGGTCCAGCAAGGCGCCTCGCCTTCTGGCTTCGCCCCGCACGCCTTGCCCGTCCAGCGGCAGCCGAGCGGTGGGCAGGACGCCGCCTCCGGTGTCACGGCGCAAGACATATTCCCGGTGCCACAGGGAAGCCGCGTGGTCTTGGGGCGGATCATGCCGAACACGCAGTTCGCGCTGTTGTCCCGGTTCGATCCACAGACCGCTGCGGCCTTGCGCGTCATGGACGGCCAGGAGGCGGTCGTTACGACCGCCACGCCCGACCTGTTCGAGGCGACGATCGCGGGTCCTGTCACTCTGCCGGCAGCGCGGGAACAGCCGGAGCGGACGCTGCGCGACATCACGCTCCGCCTTCAGCGTTCGGGCGGGACGTTCGACTTCGGCTTGTCAGCCACGGAGGGCGAGCAAACCACGCCGGTCACGCTGATGGCGTACTCGGGCTTGACGGCGCGGCGAGAGGAGGGGGGAATCGTGCTGTCGTCGGGCACGGGTCCTGATTTGACACCCCTCCTGCGTGCTACGTCCAGCGCGCCGGGTCAGGCTCAGCTATCCGTTTTTACGGCCTCGTTCCTGAGCCAGGTGCCAGAGTGGGCGCGCCGTTTGGTTCCGGCGTCGATAGAGGTTCTCGGTCTGCGCCAACTGCCACCGGCCGCCACGCGAGCCGAAGCCCAGGAGGCTGCCGCGTCGATGACGGCAGGCCGCAATGTGCGCCGTCAGCAGCTCAGCCTGAGCGCGGGCGTTCAGGTCGCGGGCGAGCAGGTTGCCCCGCTGTTGACTACTTCCTGGCGCATGCGATTCCCGGTCACGGAGGGGGTGGTGGGGCAGTTCGTGCATATTCCTCTGGAAGTCCAGCTCCAGTATGCCCCCGACACGACGGTGCTGGCGCACCTCACCTCTGGAGTAACCGGGAGCCTGGCCCCACTCGAAATCCCCCTCAACCTGACGATCTTAGCTGGTGTGGCCGGAGGACAAGTCGAAGTGCCGGTCGGGCCGGCCGTGACAGAGCCGCGCGGGGCCTTCGGCATCACCGCTGGCGCAGGGGCGGAGCTCGAACTGGGAGTCTTTCGCGTTCACGCCCGCTACGAGCACGTGTTTAACCTCATCGAAAGCGGTCCGAATGTCAATAATTTTACGCTCGGAGCCGGCGTGGCCTTCTGAAACTCGGCGCGGGGGTGCACCATGTATAGCCTCCGGCGGGACAGCTTCACCGATAGGTCAGGCGAGGATAGGATGCCGTCAGCGGCGGTTTGGGTTGGCTTCCGTCGCCATCAGGATGCGGAGGCCGACGGCGCGGGCGGCGCTCGCCACAGCAGCGAACTGGCCGACGGTGGCCGCCTCGTCGGCGCGGAGGATGAGGGCGTCTTTGCCTTCGCTCGCAGCCTGGAGTGCCGGGAGCAGCTCGGCCTCCGGCGTCACGTCCGCCCCGACGTAGTACAGCCCGTCCTCGGTGATCGTGACGGTGACGGAGGCGTCCTCGGTCGGCGCGCCGGCTTCGACCTGGGGGAGCGTCACCTGGATGCCATACTGCGTGACGAACGAGCTCGTCAGCAGGAAGAAGATCAGCAGGAGCAGCACGATGTCCGTCAGCCCGGCGAGGCTGAAGACGGAGAGGGGCCTGCGGCCGGAGGAGAAGTCGAGGGGCATGGGCTACACCGTTGCGCGGCGGCGCTCGTGCGTGTCCGTCGGCGTCTGGAGCAGGTCGATGAACTCGGTGGCGACGCGCTCCATCTCGTTGACGGATCGGCCGATCCGGTTGAGCAGGAAGTTGTACGCGAAGAGGGCGATGATGCCAACGGCGAGGCCGGCGGCCGTCGTCACGAGGGCTTCCCAGATGCCGCTGGCGAGGACGCTCGGGTTCACGTTCCCCTGCATCGCCTGGATCTGCTGGAACGCGGAGATCATCCCGAGCACGGTCCCGAGGAAGCCGAGCAGGGGCGCGATGGCGGCGGACGAGGCGAGCAGGTCGGTCCGCTTCTCTAGCTCGTACGTCTCGTGCTTGCCGGCGGCCTGCACGGCCTCGCGGATCTCCACGATGGGCCGGCCGAGCCGCTCGAGCCCGCGCTGGAGGATGCGGGCGATGGGCGTCGAGTGCGCCTTGCAGTACCCGACGGCCCCGCTCACGTCGCCGGAGCGGACGTAGTCGGCCACCGTCTCCATAAACCGTTGTGGGTCCGTCCTCGTGCGGCGCAGCACGAGCCACCGCTCCACGAAGAGGTACACCGTCAGGAGTGAGAGGAGGGCGATGGGGACCATCACCCACCCGCCCTTCGTGAGGATGTCGAGGAGCGACAGGGAGGTTTCGACGGGCAGCGGCGCGGCGAGCGTGTCGGGCGGCAGGGCCGTGACCTCTTGGAGGAGAGCGAGCGTCATAGGGGGATTAGAGGCGGAGGAGCCAGGTATCGGCGGGGACGCCGGCGGGGAGGGTGGAGCGGAAGCGGTCGGCCTCGGCGGTCGAGCCGAACTGGCCGAGGGCGACGCGGTAGCGTGTCCGCCCCCCGGCTTCCTCGGCAATCACGTCGGTGCGGAAGCCCTGCTCGCGGAACGCGGCCACCCGACGCTCGGCCGGGGCGCGGGAAAACTCGGAGGCGACGATCCATGAGAACCCGCCCGCTGCGCGGTCGATGCCTGCCGTGCTGCGGAGCGGATCGGAGGAGGGAGGGGGCGCGGGCGGCGGCTCGGCCGCGGCGACCGTATCCGCGGGGACCACGGCGCTCGTCGTCGTATCGGCCGGCGGGGGTAGGGCCGCTACGGTGTCTGCGGGAACGGGCCGGCGCTCGGCGACGGTCGGCCCGGCGGGCTCACGGCTGAGGAACCACAGCAACGCGACGAGGCCAATCAGGAGCACGGCGACGGTCCCGATCACGAGACGGGCGGTGCCGCCCCGCTGCCGCCCGGCGGGTTTACGCTTGGCCGAGTTGGCGGCGGTTGCGGCGGCAGCGGTGGCCGCGACGGCGGGCGCTAGCGGACGGCTCTCAGCCGGCTTGGCGGGGTGCGTGGCCGGCGGTTCGGGTGCGGAGACGGGAGGCGGATCTTCCGCCAGCATCGCCGGAGTTTCCTCGAACACTGCAGGATCGATCCCGTCGAGTTCCGTCTCGTTGCGTGCTGTTGCTTCGGCCTCGTCCTCCTCGAACTTGGTTGTGTCAAACCCGACCCGATAGAGCGCTGCTGCGTCGAGGTCCGCTTCGCTGAGCTCGGCCTCGTCCTCAGGGTCTGCTGCATCGCGTTCCGTCTCGCCGAACGCTGGTTCGTCCTCGGCGCTGTCGAACGCAAGTGCTTCGGCTTCCTCGGCTTCTACTTCGTCAGACTCGAACTCGTCTTCGGGTTCGGCCTGGAGTTCCGGCTCCTCGTCTGATTCGGCGACGGAGTGGTCCGCGCCCTCCATCTCGTCATCCAGCATCGAGCTGAGGGCGTGCTCTTCGCCCGTCGTCTCGGAGGCCCACGTTCCTGCCAGCAGCGCGTCGGGCTCCGCTTCGTCCTCCAGGGGCGAATCCTCGTTCGGGCCGGGCTCCTCCGGGATAGGCTCTTCGCGTGGCTCGGGGCTTTCGTAGGGTGGGAGGCTGGCTTCCAGCGGCTCGTGCTCCGCAGCGACATCCGCATCGGACTCTTCCAACTCGGGCTGATCGACCGATTCCTCCGTCTCGATGTCTTCGATGGCCTCCGTCAGTTCGGCGTCGTCGGCCGCGTCCTCCGGTTCAGGCTGATCGAGTTCGATGAACGCTTCGATTGGCTGGAACTCGGCGTCGGGAGTCTCTTCGATCTCGGGTTCTTCGATCATCTCCACGCGCGCGGCGGCCGACGGTGACTCGGCGGCGAAGGGGTCTTCGGGCTCGGGGAGCTTAGGTGCTCTCGGAGAAGGGGCCGGACTCGCCGTGATGGGGCGGAGCCCGGCGTACCGGTGGTTGACGGCGCGGGCGAGGGCGTCTTCGGGGGTGAAGGAGAGCCGATCATCCACCTCGTAGAACGTGCCGAGGCCGGGCACGGCCGCCTCGCCCGTCGCCTCGATCTGTTCCCGCAGCGTGGCGACGAGGTGGTTGAGGGTGTAGCGTGCAGCGTCCGGCGAGAGGTTCAGGGCGCGGGCAAGCTGTGTGACGAGGGCATCGGCCATGGCTCAGGCGTGGGAGGGTTCTGGCGCGGGCTCGAAGACGACGACGTCGGCGGGGGGCTGGAGCACCCGCTGTCCGTCTTCCAACTCGGTGACGCGGCTGGGATCGTGTTGGACCATGAACGTGCCGAGGCCGGGTACGGTTACGCCGTCACGGCGCATCAGGCGCTCACGGACGGCTTCGCCGAAGGCACGGAGTACGTCGTCGGTGACGGTGTCGGGCAACATCGGGGCGTAGGGGTTAGGCGTCTGCGGGAGAATACGAAACGGGAGCGAGGTTACCACTGCACGCGGAGGCCGGCCAACACGGTCGCCGGGGGGCGCGGGTAGCCGGGCCACTGCTCGGCGCGACCCGCGAGGCGCTCGGCGCGCAGGAGCGCCCCGAAGCCGGGCACGAACAGGTAGTGGGCTTCGGCGTCGAGCGTGGCCCATGCGGCGGCGTCCTCGCCGTCGGTTTCCGTCGGGCGGGTGCTCTCGGCGGTGCCGGTGGCCTGCACGAGGCCGCGCCCGTCTGCGAACGGCATCGCCACCGACAGCCGGCCGACGACGGGCGCAAAATAAGGGATATCCCCGCCGTCGTTACCGAGCGAGCCGGAGCGGGCCTCGGCCCCGAGCGTGAAACGGAGGCCGTTCGGGGCGTAGAGCGTAACCGTGCCGCCGCCGCGGATGACGGTGGCCTCGCCGTAGAGGGCGTCGTAGAGGCCGGCCGTGGTGCCGGTCGCCACGCGGTTGAAGTAGAGGGTGACCGGGCTGTAGCGCGCGCCGCCGTACACGGTGAAGCGGACCGTCCGGCTCTGAATCTCCAGCCCGCCCTCGCCGTTGAGCACGTGGATATCGGGGGCTACGAACGGCTCGGGGACGGCGTACGGGTTCTCGCGGAACAGCCCGGCGAGGCCGCGGCGCTCCACCTCCGGCTCGTTCCGGATGAAGAGCAGCGTTGTGGGCGAGAGCGGCGCTTCGAAGACGACGACTGGGCCGACGTTCTGGCTGGAGCCGCCGCCGTTGAGCGCGGAGGCGTCGTACCCGAGGAAGCGCGCGCCCACGTCGAGCAGGCCGCCGCCGACCTGCAGGCGCAGCGTGCCGCCCGCGCTGTACGCCTTCAGACTCTCCCCGATGCCTTCGTCGCCGAGCCCGGACAGTGCCCCAGCCGCGTCGGCGCGGACGCGGTCGATCTGTACGTGGCCGCCCGCCTCGAACCGCGTCTCCGCCTGGTTGAACTGGTCGAAAAAGCCCTCCGGCAGAACGACGTCGGGCGTGCCGTCAGGTAAGACGATGGCGTAGTCGGTCGATGCGAAGCGCGCGTCCACGCCAAAGGGTACCCGGTCCGGTGCGTCGGAGGTGACGGAGATGCCGCCGCCCACCGTCCGGCCCCTTCGATTCGGCTGTGGGGCGAGTATGGTGGGGAAGTCGGTACCGATGAGCCGGTAGCGCTGGTAGTCGCCGCCGAGATCGAAGCCGAAGCGGGTGGGGCCGGGCGTGGTGTAGGCGATCCGCCCGTCGAGCACGTCGGAGCGTGCGTCGAAGTCCTCGTCGTCCGCGAACGGCTGGAAGCTGGAGAAGCCCGAGTAGTTGGCGTCCACACCCAATCCGCCGGCGCTGAGGGTGAACCGCCCGAGCCGGCTGAGGTAGCGCCCGAAGCCGGCGTCGATCCGGCCCGTCAGCGGCGAGAGCGTGGCGATGTCGGGCGGCGCGGGCTCTGCGAGCGGGTCGGCCGGGAGGTCGTCAATGTTCTGCGCGTAGGGGGCGACGTAGGTCTGCCGGCTGCCGGGGACGACGTAGGTGCGCGGCGGCGGGGCGAACCCGCGCAGCGGCTGGCGCTCGAGGTTGGGGAGGGAGATCTGGAGGTCGCCGCGGATCTCGAACGCGCGCGGCGTGAGGTCCGGCAGCCGCTCCGCGCCCGGCTGCGCGAGGGCGGCGGTGGGGAGGAGGAAGAGGAGGAGAGCGGATAGAAGAGGGAGGGTAGAGGATGAACGATAGCAACCCATTCTCCATCGTCCGTTCTCCATCGGCCATCCTCTCTCGCGTCCGTTCATCTGGTTTCCGGATGTCTGCATTACCGTTCGCGTTGGGCCGTAGCGGCGGCGGGGGTGTCGGGGTAGGCGGCGATCACGCGCTGGTAGGCTTCGTCGGCGCGGCCGGACTCGCCGAGGCGGCGGAAGGCGCGGGCGCGGACGAGGAGCGCATCGGCCACTTCTTCGGGGTAACCGGCGAAGCGGTTCTCCACGTCGAGTCGGTCGAGGGCGGCGAGGACGCCCTGCATATCGCCCTGCGCGAAGAGGGCTTCGGCGAGGCGGACGACGGCTTCGGCCCCCGCCGCGTCTGTGTTGGTGGCGGCGAGGTCGCGGTAGAACTCCACCGCGTCGTCAGCGCGGCCCTGGGCTTCGAGTGCACGGGCGAGACCGAGCCCGGCCCGGTCGGCGAGGGGTGTGTTCGGCACCGACTCGATCACCGCCCCGAAGAGCGCTTCAGCGTCCGTGACGCGGCCGAGCCCGAGGAGCGTTTCGGCCTCCCCGAGCCGGGCTTCGGCCCCGGCCTCCGGCGTGGCCGCCTCGTCGGCGAGCGAGCGGAAGAGTGTGAGGGCGTCGGCGTAGCGTTCCGCGTCGAGGTAGAGCGTGCCGAGGCGGGCGCTGGCCTCGGGCCGCACGCTCGCGTTCGGGTACCGCTCGATCACGCGCCGGAGGAACGGCTCGGCTTCGCGCGGCTGGCCGAGATCGGCGTAGGCGCGGCCGACGTAGAGGTTCGCCGCCGCGATCAGGGCGTCGTCCTGCGCCGTGCGGATGAAGCTCTGAAAGGCCGTGATGGCCTCGCGGAGGTTCCCGCTCTGGAACGCCCCCTCGGCCTGCCGGAAGCGCAGCTCGTCGAGCACCGCCGCGTCGGGGTTCTGCTCGGCATATTGCTGCACGATCTCGTCGAGCTGGTACTCATCGCCCTGGGCGGTGAGGGAATATTGGACGCCCGAGAGCGCGTCCACGACGAACGGGCTGTTCGGGTAGCGGTCGAGCACGGCGCGGTAGGCGGCGGTGGCCTCGCGGAGCTTACCCTGGTTGTAGAGCGCGTCGCCGATGCCGTACTGCGCCTTCGGCGCGAGCGGCGAGCCGGGGTACCGATCGAGTACGACGCGGTAGTCCGCAATCGCACGGTCGTAGTTGCCCTGCTGGAAGGCGAGTGCGCCCTTCGCGTACTGCGCCTGCGCCCGCAGTGACGATTCCGGATACTGGCTCAGCAGGCGGTCGTAGGCGGCGACGGCCTGGGCAGCGCGGCCCGCATTCCCGTGGGCCTGGCCGATCTGGAAGAGGGCGTAGTCCGCGCCGCCGACCGTCGTGTCCTCGATCCGCTGGTACGTGACAATCGCGTCGTCGAAGCGCTTGAGGGCGAAGTAGGCGTCGGCGAGGCGGAGGCGGGCGTCGGTGGTGTAGGGGACGATCTCGCTGCCGGGGCGGTACGAGGCGAGGAAGCGCTCGAAGGCCGTGGCGGCGCGGGCGTAGTCGCCGCGCTTGAAGAGGGTCCACGCGAGGGCGTAGCGGGCGGCGTCCTGCTGGCGGTGATCGGGGAATTTTTGCAGGAAGTCGGCGAAGAGGGTTTCGGCACGCTGGAGGGCGGCGGCGTTGCCGGCCTGTCCTTCCTGAAACGAGGCCTCGGCCGCCCAGAACAACGTCTCGCCCGCGCGTGGGCCGCTCGGGTTGCGCTGGAAGATCCGCTGAAGCTGGCTGGCCGCCTCGGCGTACTGGCCCGCGAGGTAGAGGTTGTAGCCCTGCTGGAAGGCTACCTCGCCGCTCAGTTCGGCCGAAGCGGTGCCGAGCGCTTCGGCCCGCTCGTTCGCGCGCTGCGCCTTCCGGTAGTCGCCGAGCGCGGCGTAGGTCTCGCCGAGCATCCGCGCGGCCTCACCGGCGAAGGCGGAGGTCGGGTAGCGCTCGAGCAGCTGGTCGAACGACTGGGCGGCCTCGTCCCACCGGCGGACGCCGTAGAGCAGGACCCCGCGCTCGAAGAGGGCCGCGTCCGCGAACGGGCTCTCCGGCCGGCGGAGGTGGACGGCTTCGAGCCGCCGCGCTGCCTCGTCGATCTGCCCGAGCCGTTTGAGCGCGAGCCCTTCGTAGTACGTCGCCTCGGCGGCGAGGTCGTCGAAATCGGTTTCGGGCCACTGCCGGACGGCGCTGTAGTTGTCTGCTGCGTTAGTCCAGTTCTCCTGCTCCCACGCGATGCGTGCCTGCCCGAAGCGGGCGCGGCGGGCGTAAAGGCCGGTG
Source organism: Rhodothermales bacterium (assembly GCA_038232935.1). Lineage (GTDB taxonomy): Bacteria > Bacteroidota > Rhodothermia > Rhodothermales > JANQRZ01 > JBBSMX01. The sequence goes on from JBBSMX010000006.1 coordinate 18,757, forward strand.
GCGTCGATCTGCGCGAAGTACGCCTCGGCCTCAGTCAGCCGGTCGAGGCGGAGGGCGGCTTCGCCGAGGAGGAAGAGGGCGCGGTCGCGGGTCGGGCCGGAGAGGTCGGGGAGGCGGCGCTCGCCCTCGGTGATGGCGCGGTCGTACTGCCCGGTGCGGAGGTACGCGTCGGTGAGGGCGAGGCCGACGCGGCGGTCCTCGGGCGTCCGGCTGTAGCGGGAGGCGAGTTGACCGAAGGCGTCGGCGGCCTCGGCGTAGCGGCCCCGCTCGAACTCGGCGAAGCCGACGGCATAGAGCGCCTGCGGCGCGGCGAGGGAGCGGGGATACTCGGCGGAGACGCGGCCGAGGTAGGCGAGGGCAGCGTCGGGGCGGTCCTGCCGGAGGGAGGTCTGGCCCATGAGCAGGAGCGCGCGGGCGGCGTCTTCGGGCGGCTGCTCCTCTTCGAGCGCTTCGGAGAGCGCGTCGAGCGCCCGGTCGTACTGCTCGGTGGCGAAGTAGTACTCGCCGAGGGCGAGGCGGGCGCGGGGCGCGAGCGGATGCGCCGGGTAGCGGGCGCGGAAATCGGCGAGGAGCTGGGCTGCGGTCGCGTCGTCGCCTACGGCGAGGGCGGCCTCGCCGCCGTAGAACAGGGCGTCGGGGGTGAGCGGGTCGTTCGGGTACGCGGCGCGAAAGGTGGCGAACGCGCGCTCGGCCTCCCCGAACAGGCGGGCGTCGAAGAGGGCGTACGCGTCGGCGAAGGCGATCTCGGCCCCGGCCGGGTCGGGCTGCGCGAGGGCGGGGGCGGCGAAGAGCGCGACGAGGAGCGCGGCGGTGAGGGGACGCATAGAGGAGGCGGGTGAAAATCGACGCGGCCTAAGATAACCGAGGAACGCATCGTGCCGCGCCCTTCGCATCTCACCGCCTACGAAACAAAACGCCCGCAGTGACACGTTCAAGAAGAAGGGCGCTCCGAAACCCCATACCACTTCGGAGCCCTGCCGCCGCCTGTCGCTCGCCGCCGCGTCCGGACCCGTCCCCGCGACCGGCTTCTGTGCCCGCATGTGGCTGGCTCTTTTCACCTACAGCCCTTTCGCATCCTACCTCCCGTCATGGAAAACAAATCCGATAAGAACGCCGCCAAGTCCGACGCGCCCGACCTCTCTACGACGTCGCCCACCGGAACGCCCACCGCTAAGGCCAGCGGGGCTACCGCTTCTAGCACGGACGCCAGCATGGGCTCCGGCAGCAAGCCTGCCTCCTCCTCCACCAACGCCCACTCGGCCCGGCCCGTCACCAGCACGCCTGCCTTCGGCGACCCGACCGTGGACCGTCTCTCCCTCGATCCTGCCGATAGCGACGACTGGGTGACGCGCACGAAGCTGTGGGTGGAGGAGAACCCCGCTCTCGCGATTGTCGGGGCCATCGGGATCGGGCTGCTCGTCGGCCGGATCGTGATGGCGGCGATCCCCGAGCCCGAGCCGAAGACGCTCACGGCCAAGATCGAGAAGCGCGCCAAAACGCTCTCGAAGCAGGGCCGCTACTACGCCGACGACGCCGGGGACGCGATCTCCAAGCAGCTCGCCGTCGCCGCCGAAGCGCTCGCCGAGGCGTCGCACGCCGTCTCCAAGAACGCGAAGCACGGGTTCGAGGAGGCGAAGGACTTCAGCGAGAGCATCGCCGAGGCCATCGGGCAGGCGTTCTCGAAGAAGGCCGGCGACTGGCTCGACAAGATCACCTGAGTCGGCCCCGTCGCGTGCTACGCTGAACGGCTGAGCGCGCAGACGGCATTCGGCCCATTCTTCACCGGAGGCGGTGGCCGCGAGGTCGCCGCCTCCGCGTGCGTAGGCTATCTTCGAGCCTGTCCTTTTTCGACCCTACGTCCTCCGAGCCCGAAGTTATGAGCGTCCTCGCCGTCGGCACCGTCGCCTTCGACACGATCGAAACCCCGTTCGGCAAAGCCGAGCGCATCCTCGGGGGCTCCGGCACCTACATCGCCCTCGCGGCGCGCTACCTCACCGCGCCCGTCCGCGTCGTCGGCGTCGTCGGGCGAGACTTCCCGGAGGAGCACACCGACCTGTTCCGCACACGGGGGATCGACACGGAGGGGCTCGTGCGAGACGAGGAGGGGGAGACGTTCTTCTGGGCCGGCCGCTACCACTACGACCTCAACCGCCGGGACACGCTCGCCACCCACCTCAACGTGCTCGCTACGTTCGACCCCGAGGTGCCTACCTCGTACCGCGACAGCCGGATCGTCTGCCTCGGCAACCTCGACCCGACCGTGCAGCAGAAGGTGCTCGATCAGATGGAGGCCCCGGAGCTGGTCATCCTCGACACGATGAACTACTGGATCGAGCACACGCCTAGAGAGCTGAAGAAGACGTTGAAAGGGGTGGACGTGCTCGTCATCAACGATTCCGAGGCCCGCGAGCTGTCCGGTGAGCCGAACCTCGTCCGGGCCGCCCGCATCATCCGGGGGATGGGCCCGCAGACGCTCGTCATCAAAAAGGGCGAGCACGGCGCTCTCCTCTTCCGCGACGGCACCGTGTTCAGCGCCCCGGCCTTCCCACTCGAAGACATCTACGACCCGACGGGCGCGGGCGACGCGTTCATGGGCGGCTTCGCCGGCTACCTCGCCCGCACCGATCCGCACGACCCGGAGGAGATGCGCCGCGCCGTCGTGCTCGGCAGCGCCCTCGCCTCGTTCGTCGTAGAGGCTTTCGGGACGGAGCGACTGCTGAACCTCGGCAGCGCCGACCTCGAAACGCGCATCGCCTCCTTCCACGAACTGTCGGCGATCCCCGAGATGAGCGGGGCGATGCATACGCCGAGCTTCTGAGCCGTCGCCCGGCTAGATCTCGCCCGGGGCGTGCTGGCGGCGGAGGCGCGGTTGGAAGAGGTCAAACAGAGCGGACTGGGCATCGAGCACCCACCGGTCGAAGATCTCGTTCTCCGACACCGTGCCGAGTTCGTCGGCGATGCAGCTCGCGTCGCTTCGGTGCCAGCCTGCGATCTCGTCGAGTGTGGTAACGCCGAGGCGGTAGAGTGCCGCCTGCGTCTCGTCGTCGATCCCTGGGATGATGGTGAGGTTCTGTTCGTCCTTCCGCGTTTCGCTGAGGGCTTTATCGTCGGAGGGAGTGTGCTTCACGGCGAGGGGCACGGGCCGGCCTGAGCGTGGGGTCGGGGAGGGTGCCGTAGGCGCAGCCGTCGTGCCATCGCCAGCGTGGAGGGGCGGTGCCTCCGTCGCCGCCTCGTCCGACTCGAAGTCCAACCAGTCGAGCAGGGTGTCGAACTCGGACAGGGGACCCGGTGCCTCAACGGTTTCCTCTTCGGCGGGAAGTGCGAAATCGGCGAACGGGTGTACCGGGGCAGGAGGCGGCTCGGGCTCGAAGGTGGAGGAGAACGCCTCGGTCGGGATGATGAAATTCGAGGGCGGATCTGCATCGAAAGGCCCCTCCCACGCAGGCGGAGCATCGGGGACTTCGTCCTCTGCGATGGGCCATTCGGCCTCGCCTGCGGACTCGTCCGCTTCCACGATAGGCTCGTCGATCTCTGCGGCCGATTCGATGACTTCCTCGTGCCTGTCTGTGGAGGAGGCGGGGAGAGCCGCCTCGAACGGATCGGCGAACACGTAGTCCTTGTGGGGGACGAACGCGAAAGGGGTGTCGGGGGCTGCTCCTGCTGGAAGGTAATCAGTGGCTGGAGCGTGGGCTACCGTATCGGCTGCTGCATCGAGCGCTACGCCATCGAGCGCTGTGCCGGTCTCCTCGTCGGCGGGATCGGGGAGGTGGGTCTTTGCGTTGGCCTCAATGGTTCGGCGGAGTTGACTGCGGAGCTTGCGCATCTCCTTCTTCTGGCACTCGATCTCGGAACGGGTGTGGTCCTCCAGTTCTTGAATCCGGCGCGCGCACGCGTCGAGCTGGATTTCGAGGTCGTCGAACAGTGGGTCGGCGCTCATAGCGGGGTTCTCGGTGGGTTCGACGGGCGGGGCGGGATCATGCGTCCGGCCTCATGCGGTTGCGAATGCGCAGGTCGAGGTGATTTGGAAAAGGAGGGTTTACAGAATGAAGCGCGCGAAGGGGGAAGGAACGCCCTGACGGCACGTTGGAGGACGTGGGTTCGGAAAGCAAGAGGTATTCCAAACGGGAGCATCGAATGCTCAAGAAGAGGGGGCACATCGCCGAGAGGGGACGCCGTGTGGACCTGTGAGCGGCACGGGACGATGGTATCTTCCGCTCGTTTGTGCCCACGCCCGCTTCGCGCCTACCGATGCGCCTCTCCTTTCTGTTGCTTTGCTGCCTGAGCGTCGGCCTCGCTGCGCTCTCCGGGTGCCGCGCCGAAACGCCCGTCGAGGCCGTGGGGGAGCCGCCCATTGCGGGAGCGACGTACGCCGGTGACGAGGCGTGTGCCTCCTGCCACGCCGACCTCTATGTGAGCTACCACCGCACCGGCATGGGCCGCTCCGCCTCGCGCTTCGACCCCGAGAACGCGCCGGAGCGCTTCGACACGGAGAGCCGCAGCCCGGTCGTCTACAACGAGAACTTCGACTATTACTACCAGGCGTTCGTCCGGGGCGATACGCTCTATCAGCGCGAGTTCCGGCTGGATGAGCGTGGCGAAGTGAGCTACGAACAGGTCCACCGCGCGGACTACGTCGTCGGCAGCGGGAACGCGACGCGGTCGTACCTCATGCGCACGAATGGCTTCGTCACCGAGATGCCGCTCACGTGGTACGTCGAGCGGAAGATCTGGGACATGAGCCCCGGCTACCACACGTCCAACAGCCGGTTCGAGCGCCCGGCCAACCTCGAGTGCGTGACGTGCCACAACGGGCTGCCCGAACACACTCCGTTCACGCAGAACCACTACGCCGAGCTTCCGCTCGGGATCACGTGCGAGCGGTGCCACGGCCCCGCCGCCGCCCACGTCGAGGCGCGGCTGGCTGGCGTCGAGCCGCCCGAAGGTGCGCCGGACCCGAACCTGCTCGACCTCGCCTCGCTCGACCGCGGGCTCCAGCTCAGCGTCTGCCAGCAGTGCCACCTCGAAGGGCTCGCCGTCTTCGCGCCGGGCGAGGACCCGACCACGGTCCGCCCCGGCCAGCCCCTCGCGTCTCACCGTGCCGTCTTCGCCCGCCTCGATCAGATCGATGATCCGGACGACTTCGGGATCGCCTCCCACGCGCAACGGCTCGCCCAGAGCGCCTGCTTCAAAGCGAGCGCGATGACCTGCACGACGTGCCACGACCCACACCAGCCGACGGCCGAACTCGGCCCCGACGCCTTCAATGCGACGTGCCGGAGTTGCCACGGCGGCGACGGCGATCCGTCCAATGGACCGAGCCCGCACGAGGCGCTGTGCGAACGCCCGGGCGTTGGCTCGCCCGCCGAGGCGATGACGGGCGATTGCGTGAGCTGCCACATGCAGGTCGGCGGCACCTCCGACATCCCGCACGTCTCGTTCACCGACCACTGGATTCGCCGCCGCCTTCCGCCCGCCCGCCCGCCCGGCCTGATCGAGCGTGACCTCAGTCGGACGGAGCCGTTCGTGCTCGTCAACCTGCTGGCAGACGAGGCCCCGAGGCCGCCCGGCGAGGCCGACCTCGAAACGGCCCTCGCGTATTTCCACCTCTACGAGACGGTGCATCCCCAGGCGTCGTACCTGCCCGATGTGGCGGCGCGCGTCCGGCGTGGGCTAGTCGCCGGGGCGGACCGCGCCGACGCGCGTGTTGCGCTCGGCCGGGCGCTGATGGGGATGGACTCGCTGGCCGCCGCCGAGGGCGCGCTCGGCGAGGCCGCCGCGGCGTACCCCGGCGATGCGTGGGCGCAGTACTGGCTCGGGACCGTGCGAACCCGGCGCGGGAATGCGCAGGCGGCGGAAGGGCCGCTACGCCGTGCCGTCGAGATCCAGCCCTTGTTGGTGGAGGCCCGCATCGCGCTGGCGGATGTGCTGGGGGCGATGGGCCGGACGGATGAGGCGGTGCAGCAGCTCGAAGCGGCCGTGGCGGCGGACCCTCTGCACCACCCGGCCGCGTGGAACAACCTCGGCTTCATCCACCTGCAGGCCGGTCGCACCGACGCCGCCGAGCAGCCCCTCGAAACGGCGGTGCAGCTCGACCCGGACTTCGCGGAGGCCCGCGTGAATCTCGGCTCGCTCTACCTGCTGGGCGGGCGACTCGAACCGGCCGTCGAGCAGTTCGAGCAGGCCATCCGCGCCCGGCCGGATTATGCTCCGGCCTACGGCAACCTCGGCGTGGCTTACGCCCAACTCGGCCGCACCGCCGAGGCTCGGCGGATGTTCGAGCGCCTGCTCGTCCTCAACCCCGGCGATCAGCGCGCCCGCGCCTATTTGGCTCAACTCGACGCGGCGGAGTCATGAGACGACGGAACGATGAGTCGAGGAGAGGGTGGAGGATAGAGGGTGGAGGATGGAGCATGGCTCGCTATCCCCTACCCTCTATCCTCTATTCTCTATTCGCCCTCCTTCTCCTCCTCACCGGATGCGGCAGCAGCACCGGCGGACCGGCCGATGGTCTCCGCCTCGACACCGGCAAGCGCGATCCCGAGCGGCTGCTCCGCTACTACTTCGGCTCGTACCTCGGCCCCGACGGCGGCGATGCGGTGGAGGCCGGCGTGCTCTCGGGCGAGGGCGATGCGTTCACGCTCCACCCCGAAGCGCTCGCCGAACCGTGGCAGGCGGCCATCGCCACAGCGAACGCGGACGGCGACGGCACCCTCGACTGGGACGAGCTCGTCGCGTTCTTCGAGCGGACCTACACCACGGCCCGCGCCCTCCCGCCGACGCTCGACGCGTTCCGCGCAGGCGTACCGTACGCCCCGGATGACGCGGCGTGGTTCACCGTCGAGATCGACGGCGTGATGACGAGTGCGCGGCGGCATCTCTTCGTCCCAATGGCTGCCCTCCGGTCGGCGCTCGCGGATTACCGTGCGAACGGGGACCGGCTGATCTACCCCTTCGGCGCGGCTATCGTCGGGGAACACTGGCTGGACGGTGCGCGCGCGGAGACGACGGTGATGCAGAAGCGGCCCGACGGGTTCTGGGACTTCTTCGTCTACGGCGCGGACGGCACCCTCGCTCCCGCCACGGACACGCCGCCCCGCGCCCTCCGCAGCCCGACGCAGTGCGTGGGCTGCCACTTCGGCCGTAAAGCCTTCGAGCCCGAGAAGAGCTTTCCCGCCGCCGCGCCGCCGGGGCCATTCGGGCCGCGCAGCATCCACGTCGGACCCGAGATGCGGAACGCCGAGGTTGTCGACTTCTTCGACGAGCACGCGAAGAGGAGTGACACGGCCCTCGGCATCTACAACACGCTCTTCGTTTCGAAACTCCTCGCCGACCGCAATGCCGGGCGGATCGCGCCGGACGATGCGGCCCTCCTCGACCAACTCGGACTGTGATGCGCTGGCTGGATCGGATCCCGCTGTGGGCGCTCGTCGCCGGGGCGATTTTTATGGCGCTCGCCCCGTTTGTCCCAGAGCCGCACCTCTGGCGCGACGTGAAATGGCTGACAGCGGCCGAGCTGACGCGGCCCGAGGACGTGTTCGACTTGTTCTGGCACGGCGCGTTACCCGTGCTGCTCGGGGTCCGGCTAGTACGTGACGTGCGGCGTAAAAGGACGGCGAGTTGAGGAAAGGGACCCAGAGCGGTACCCCGCGTCGTGCCGTCTACCTCTATCTTCCGTCTCCATTTTATTCCGCTCTGCCATGCTATCTCCCACACCCGACCGCACCGGTGCGGCCGTGACGGCTCGCTCCGCCGGCACCGTCCGCCTCGTCAATGCCGTCTTTTATGCGCACCACGGCGTGATGCAGGAGGAGCACCGCATTGGTGGTCGCTACGAGGTGGACGTGGCGATGGACCTCGACTTCCGCGCCGCCGCCGAGCACGACGATCTCGACAAAACGGTGGATTACGAGCGGGTCTACCACCTCGTCCGCGACCTCGTCACGGGCAACAAGTTCTACCTCATCGAGAAGCTCGCGTACCGGATCGCGCAGGCAGTGCTGGATACGTTCGACGTCGTGGTTCGTGCGGAGGTGACGGTGCGGAAGGCGAACCCGCCGGTCGGCGGGTCGGTGGACCGGGCCGAGGCGGTATACCGGGCCGAGCGAGGGGCATGAGCGAGAGACGCGGAGCGGTACGCGTATTCGTCGGGCTGGGTGCGAACCTCGGGGATCGGGGGGCGCAGCTGGCCGTAGCGGTGACGGCGTTGGATCACGAGCCGGACGTCACAGTCGTCGCGGTCTCGCCGGTCTACGAGGGGCCGGCGATCCTTCCCGACGACGAGCCGCAGCCGCCGTACCTCAACGCCGTCATCGAGCTGCGGACGACGCTGGAGCCGGCCGAGTTGCTGGAGGTGTTTCACCAGATCGAGCACGCCGCCGGCCGCGAGCGCCACACGCTCTGGGAACCGCGTCCGCTCGACCTCGACCTGCTGCTCTACGGGAATCACGTCGTTTGGGACGACGACCTCGCGGTCCCGCACCCGAGGATGGGGGAGCGCCGGTTCGTCCTGCAGCCCCTCGCCGACCTTGCCCCGGACCTCGTGGTGCCCGGTGTCGGCGTCTCCGTCCGCGACCTCCTCGCGCATTGCGCCGACCCGAGCAAACTCCGCGCGCTGTCGCAGCCGCTCGACATCCCCGGTTCATTCGCAGGCGCTCGCCCGCTCGACATCCCCGATGCGCTCCGCTACGTCGTCGTGGAAGGGGTGATCGGTGCGGGGAAGACGACGCTGGCGCGGATGCTGGCCGAGCGGATGGGCGCGCGGCTCGTCCTCGAGGAGTTCGAGGAGAACCCGTTCCTGCCGGACTTCTACCGCGACCCCGTACGCTGGGCGTTCCACACGCAGCTCGCCTTCCTCGCCAGCCGCTTCCGTCAGCAGAAGGCCCTCGGCACGCGCGACCTCTTCCACCACGCGGCCGTCGCCGACTACACGTTCGACAAGGATCGCATCTTCGCTCACATCACGCTCGACGGCGACGAGCTCCAGCTTTACGAGAACCTCTACGGGCTGATGGAGCCGGCGACGCCGCAGCCGGACCTCGTCGTCTACCTCCAGAGCTCCGTGGACCGGCTGATGCAGAACATAGCGCAGCGCGGCCGGCCCTACGAGCAGAACATGGAGCGGAACTACATCGCCGAGCTCGCCGAGGCCTACGACCACTATTTCCGCCACTACACGAAGGGCGCACTCCTCATCGTCAACAGCACGACGATCGACTTCGTCGACGAGCCGGAGGACTTCGAGCGCCTCGTCCGCCGCATCGCCGCGATGGCCGGGCAGACGGGGACGGTCCACTTCAACCCAGCCACCGGCCCCCAACTCGACCTGCTTTGAACACGGCAGCGGTCACACGCCGACGCTGAGCGTCATCGTCGTGTACGTCTCGACGGGGCGGCCATCATGGCGTCCGGGGCGGAAGCGCGTGCGGTTCACGGCGTCGAGGATGGCCTGCTCCACACCGTAGCCGATCTCAGCCACGCGCTCCTCGCGGTCCTTTTTATCCAAGAGGAAGCGGTCCACAATCTCCACCTCTTTGAGCCGGCCCCGCTCGTCGATGCGGAGGCGGAGGCGGACGCGAGCGCGGATGCCGCGCCGCTCGGCCTCGCGCGGGTAGTCCGGCAGCACGGGGCTGATCGTCTGCGGCCGGCGGTCTGCGCGCTCGACGAAGGCGGAGGCGTCGTCCGGTCCTTCGGTCTCGGTAGGGCCGGGCGGGGCCTCGGGCAGCGCGATGTCCGGGTTCGGGCTCGTCTCCAGCACCTCGAACTCGATCTCCTCCTCGGGGATCGGCACGTCGTCCGGGACCTCGATGGGGGGGAGGGTCGGCGGTGGGGGCGGTGCGGTGCGCGGCGTCTGCCGCGTCGGCTCGATCAGCTCGAGGGGGATCTGCTCATGTGGTGCGGCGACATAGAGCGGAGTCGGCGTGGGTTCCTCCACAGGCCACAGCCGGAACGTGAGGATGAGCACGCCGAGGCTCACGCCGAGCGTGGCGAGAATGCGCGGCCGGTAGACGCGGTCGTGGCGCTCGGTCCGGAGGCGCGGCGCGGGGGACGATGGGAGGGAGGGCAGCACAGGGAGAGAACGAGGACGGATGCGTTGCAAGTATAGGCCGCGGAGCCTGTGTGAAAAGAGGCGGAAAGGGGTGGGGCATGCGCCACCCCAACCGCTTGCATCTTGATTCGGTCCGGGCCGCACGCTAGCTTTCGTACCGACTGTCCGTGAAACTCCTGCGCGCGATGGAACCGCCTTTTCGCCGGTCCCGTTCACGCGCGACCTCGTCGATCTACTTCCAGCCCGTGCCCGGCGTTTTCCCCCTGCACCCCGATCTTCCCCGGAGCCACGCGCGCCGCGCCGCTGAGCCTTCCCGTTTCGGGGAGGCTTTTTTTGTATCTCCCGAGCTATGCCATGCCGTGCTGACGCCGGAAGATTCCGCAGCGGAACGTTGTTTGATTCATCGCCAGCCGACCCTCTCTGTGTGCCCACTCTTAGTCTATCTAGCTTCATGAAGTCCGAGTCCATCACTGCCCGTCGCCCCGCCAAGCTCGCGCTCGAAGACGGTACCGTCGTCACCGGCCTCGCCGTCGGCCACATCGGCGAGACGGCCGGGGAGCTGTGCTTCAACACGAGCATGGCCGGCTACCAGGAAATCATGACGGACCCGAGCTACGTCGGGCAGATCATGATGATGACGTACCCCCACATTGGCAACTACGGTGCGTCCGAGCAGGACCTCGAAGCGGACCGCCCGATGGTTGCCGGCCTCGTCACGCGGGCGTTCGTGGACCACTACTCGAACGAGAACGCGGACGAGAGCCTCGAGGATTGGATGCGGCGGCACGAGCTCGTCGGCATCACGGGCGTCGACACGCGGCGGCTCGTGCGGCACATCCGCGAGGGCGGCGTGCAGAACGCCGTGATCTCCTCCACCGACCTCGACGACGAGCGCCTCGTCGCGAAGGCGCGTGCTCACCCGAGCATGGCGGGGTTGGAGCTCGCCAGCCGCGTCACCACGCCCGAGCCCTACGACTTCCGCCTCGACGCCGGCGAGGCCGCCGGGACGACGGGCGGCCCGCGTATCGCCGTCTACGACTACGGCGTCAAGCGCAACATCCTCCGCAGCTTTGCTCGGCGCGGCTGCACCGTCCGCGTCTTCCCCGCCGGCACGCCGCTCGACGCGGTCCGCGCGTGGAATCCCGACGGCGTATTCCTCTCGAACGGCCCCGGCGACCCGCGCGCAATGCCCGGCGCGGTGGAGACGGCGAAGCAGGCCGCGTCCGAGGGCGACCTGCCCGTCTTCGGCATCTGCCTCGGCCACCAACTCATGGCACTCGCTGCCGGGATGGAGGTCTACAAGATGAAGGTCGGCCACCGGGGCGCGAACCAGCCGGTCAAAAACCTCGACCGCGGCCACGTCGAGATCTCGACGCAGAACCACGGGTTCGCCGTCGAAGAGGGCTCGATCACCGAGGACGTGGCGCGCGTCACCCACCAGAACCTCAACGACGGGACCGTGGAGGGCCTGCGGTTCGCCGCGTACCCCGGCCTCTCCGTCCAGTACCACCCGGAGTCGTCGCCCGGCCCGCACGACAGCGCCTACCTCTTCGACGAGTTCCTCGACCTCGTGCGCGCGACGCGAGGCATTTCCGCCCGTACCGAAACCGCCTGACCCCATGTCCACCGAACGCAAAGCCCACGTCGTCTATTTCGACCCCAACTGGCCGGGCGAGGGCGAAAGCCTCCGCCTGCTCAACGACCTCATGAACGACGGATGGCGGCCGATTCAGATGACCGCGATGGGCGGTGCCGCCGCGGGAACGCCGTCCGGGGCCGATATGCAGGCCGGCTACGCCGCGCTCGTCATCCTCCAGCGCGAGAGGGAGTACGCCGTCAGCGGCTTCGGCGGCTGACCACCCCCACATCACGATAACGCCTGTAGGGGCGACCCTCGTGGTCGCCCTTTCCGTGGGCGGGCACCAGACCCGCCCCTACGTCACGAAATACAACTCCGATATTCCTGTGCCCAAACGCACCGACATCCGCAAGATCCTCCTCATCGGCTCCGGCCCTATCGTCATCGGGCAGGCCTGCGAGTTCGATTACTCCGGCAGCCAAGCGGCCAAAGCCCTCCGCGCCGAAGGCTACGAGGTCATCCTCGTCAACTCGAACCCGGCCACGATCATGACCGACCCGGTCATGGCCGACAAGGTGTACCTCCAGGAACTGACGCCGAAGTCCATCAAGCAGATCGTCGAGATCGAACGGCCCGACGCGGTGCTCCCGACGATGGGCGGGCAGACGGCGCTCAACCTCGCCGAAGTCCTCCACGAGGAAGGCTACTGGAAGAAGATGGGCGTGGACGTGATCGGCGTGGACATCGACGCCATTCGCATCACCGAGGACCGGCAGCAGTTCCGCGACCTCATGGAGCGAATCGGCATCGACCAGGCCCGCAGCCGCGTGGCGAAGTCGCTCCTCGAAGCCAAAGAGATCACACAGGAGCTCGGCGGCGAGCCGATCGTGATCCGGCCGAGTTTCACGATGGGCGGGGCCGGCGGGGGCATCGTCTGGAGCCACGACCAGTTCGATCGGAAGGTTTCGCGCGGGCTGGAGCTCTCGCCTGTCCACGAGGTGCTCATCGAGGAGTGCCTCTTCGGGTGGAAGGAGTACGAACTGGAACTGCTGCGCGACAGCGCCGAGAACGTCGTCATCATCTGCTCCATCGAGAACCTCGACCCGATGGGCGTTCACACGGGCGATTCGGTGACGGTCGCCCCGCAGCAGACGCTGACCGACAAGCAGTTCCAGCAGATGCGCGACGCCGCGATCAAGGCGATGCGCTCGATCGGGACGTTCGCGGGCGGGTGCAACATCCAGTTCGCGTTCCACCCGCAGACGGGGCGGATGGTCGTCATCGAGATCAACCCGCGCGTCTCGCGCTCCTCGGCTCTCGCCTCGAAGGCGACGGGCTATCCCATCGCCAAAGTCGCCGCCCGCCTCGCCGTCGGCTACACGCTCGACGAGCTACCGAACGAGATCACGGGTACGACGAGCGCCTGCTTCGAGCCCGCCATCGACTACGTCGTGACCAAAATCCCGCGCTTCAACTTCGAGAAATTCGAGGGCGTGGACGAGGAGCTGACGACGCAGATGAAGGCCGTCGGTGAGGTGATGGCGATCGGCCGGACGTTCACCGAGAGCCTGCAGAAAGCGTGGCAGAGCCTCGAACTCGGCTACGCCGGCCTCGGCGCGGACCGTGAGGCCGACGACCGGAAGACCGTCCGTGAGCGGCTGAGCAAGCCGTATTGGGACCGGACGCTCCAGATCCGCAGCGCCTTCACGCACGGCGCGAGCGTCGAGGAGATCGCTGACATCACGAAGACGGATCCGTGGTTCCTGTACCAGATCCGCCACCTCGTCGAGGTCGAGCGCGAGATCGCGGAGCACCCGCTCCACGGGCTCGACCGGGACCTGCTTCTGCGGGCCAAGCAGCACGGCTTCTCGGACATCCAACTCGCGTGGCTCGTGCAGGGCGACACGACGGAAGAGGACGTGCGCGCTCACCGCCAGTCGCTCGGGCTGAAGCCGACGTTCCGGGTGGTGGATACCTGCGCGGGCGAGTTCGAAGCGCAGACGCCGTACTTCTACTCGACGTATGATCTCGGGGAGAACGAGAGCGCGGTGTCGGACCGGGAGAAAATCCTCGTCATCGGGTCCGGCCCGAACCGGATCGGGCAGGGCATCGAGTTCGACTACTCGTGCGTCCACGGCGTCCTCGCGGTCAAGGAGATGGGCTACGAGGCCATCATGATCAACTGCAACCCCGAGACCGTCTCCACCGACTTCGACGTGGCCGACAAGCTCTACTTCGAGCCGGTCTACTGGGAGCGCGTCTTCGACGTGATCGAGCACGAGCAGCCGACGGGCGTGATCGTCCAACTCGGCGGCCAGACCGCCATCAAGCTCGCCGACGACATCGAGCAGCGCGGCTTCCGCATCTTCGGCACGCCGTACCACATGATGGACCTCGCCGAGGACCGGGGCAAGTTCTCGGGCGTGCTGAAGGAGCTGGAGATCCCGTCGCCGCCCTACGGCATGGCGCACGACGTGGATGAGGCGGTGGTGGTATCCGAAAAGATCGGCTACCCGATCTTGATCCGGCCGAGCTATGTCCTCGGCGGGCAGGGGATGCGGATCGCCATCAACAAAGAGGAGGTGGCCGAGTACGTCGAGAACATCCTCCGCACGATGCCGAACAACGAGATCCTCCTCGACCTCTTCCTCGAAAACGCCATCGAGGTGGACTGCGATGCGATCTTCGACGGCGACGAGCTCGAAGTCTGCGGCATCCTCCAGCACATCGAGCCCGCCGGCGTCCACTCCGGCGACTCGACGGCCGTGCTCCCGCCGTACTCCCTCTCCGAGACGGTGCAGGCGACGATTCGCCGCTACACCGAAGACATCGCGCGGCGGCTGGCCGTGCGCGGGCTCATCAACGTGCAGTACGCCATCAAAGACGAGACGGTGTACGTGATCGAGGCGAACCCGCGCGCGAGCCGGACCGTTCCGTTCATCGCGAAGGCGACGGGGATCCCGTACGCGAACGTGGCGACGAAAGTGATGCTTGGCGAGAAGCTCGCGACCTTCCGCGAGGCCGGGCTGCTGGAGAGCACGCTCACCGGCTTCGCCGTGAAGGAGCCTGTGTTCTCGTGGGAGAAGTTCCCCGAAGTGCGCAAGGAACTCGGCCCCGAGATGAAGTCCACCGGCGAGTCCATCGTGTTCGTGGACGACCTCGACGACGAGCACTTCGCCAAGCCGTACGAGATGCGGAACCTCTACCTCTCGCGCTAGCGTCGGGGCGCTGCCGACGAAACGTATGCGGGGCCGGACCAAGCTCGGTCCGGCCCCGCGTGCTACAGGGTTGGTTGAGGGGGCGATCAGCCAGCGGCAGCAAGCTCGCCGTCGAAGAGGTGGTCGTAGAGGTCGGCTTCGTCGAACGTGAGAGAGGTGTCGAAAGAGATGATGGGGGTCCGCACGAGGCGGAACAGGGCGTAGGGAGCGGCGGCGGCGAGGAGCGCTACCCAGAAGGCGCGCTGAGAAAGAGAAAGCTCTGACATCGGGGTACCTGGTTTGTTGACACGTTGCGGCATTAATTCCGCAGTGCGGCATAGGTTCTGTAAGCTGTGTTAATTGTGTGTGCTGTTTTCCGGCCGTCGCGTCGTTGCGTTATCGGCTCCTGGGACGGATATTCCTCCTCGCCCTCTCACCTCACCGCACGCAATATGGCTGCCCCTCAGTACTGGACTCCGGAGTTCGTGGCGGCCTTCGTCGAACGGCTGAACGACGACGCTGCCTTTCAGAAAGCCGCCGGCTCGTTCGCGAACACCATCATCCTCCGGTGCCTGGACCACCCCACCGGGCAGGATATCGAAGCGGCTTACACGTTCGAGGACGGGGAGGTCACGAACGTCGAGCTCTGGATGGAGGAGGCCGGGGACGCTGATTTTCGCGGCGATCCCTTCGACAAGTCTGCCGCTCTCGCTCGTGCCACCGCGCCGTACGCCATCTGGGTCCAGCTCGACAAAGGCGAGATGAGCCCGCTCGGCGCCCTGACCTCGCCCGACTACACGATCGAGGGGCCGAAGCTCAAGATCATGTCGAACATGGGCGTGCTCAACGGCATGGGCGAGGTCGCCTCGCGTGTCGAGAAAACGTACTGATGCGTAATGAGTGAAACGTAAAACGTACGGGGGCTTTGCCACAGCGCTCCGTCATCGGCATGCTTACGTTTTACGTGTCACGCTTTTTATCCCTAACCCCGCTCCCGTCATGGCCGAGAAAAAGAAAGTCACCATCGTCACCAAAAAGAAGAAGAGCAGCGGTGCGGCCGATGCGTCGAGCCCGAGGCCGGAGGCGTCCGCTGGGAGCAAAGCCGGCACGAAGAAGAAGGCGGCGAAGAAGAAGACCGGGCTGCTCGGCTTGCCGGCCCTCCCGGATCTGCTGGACTTCCCCGCCGGCCTCGCCGACAGCGCCCGCGAGGTGTGGATGGCCGGGATCGGCGCGCTCTCGAGCGTCGAGGAGCTGGGGGCCGAGCTGTTCGAGCAGCTCGTGAAGAAGGGCGAGAGCTGGGAGCGGGAGAGCCGCAAGATGCTGACGTCCGCCACGAAGCAAGCCGGGGCCGCCGTCGAAGGCGCGCGGGCCACGGCGGAGAGCATCGGGCAGAAACCCCTCGCGTGGACCAGCGCCGTGGAAGCGCAGGTCGAGCGGGTCGTCGAGGAGTCCATCGAGGGCGTGCTGCACCGGATGAACGTGCCGACGCACGACGAGGTGCAGGACCTGATCCAACGTGTCAGCGCACTCTCGGGGAAGGTGGACGCGCTCTCGGCCCGCCTCAAGCTCGACCGCGCCGACCGTGAGAGCGAGAAGCCGGTCGACGCGGTGAGCACAACGGTGCTCCACGTCGTCCCGCATGCTGAAGGCTGGGCGGTGGAGAAGGAGGGCGCGAGCCGTGCTTCGAGCGTCCATGCTACCAAGTCCGAAGCCGTCTCAGCTGGGCGGGAGCGGGCGAAGTCCGGCGCATCGGGCCGCCTCGTCGTTCACCGGCAAGACGGCACGGTACAGGACAGCTTCAGCTACGGGGAGTAGTGGGCGTGTGGGCGGAAACTGGGAAAGGTAGTGAGGCTGTCGCCTTCTCCGTCTACCGTCCTCACCCGTCCACTGTCCACCGTTCTCACCCGCCGAACTCCTCCGCCATCGCATCGAGCTCGTCGTGCATCCCCCCGACGATTGCCGTGGGATCGGGGACCATGCGGGCGTCCGTAGCGATACCGAGGAGCACCTCGTCGGCGTAGCTGATGATGCTGACGCCGAGGCCGATGTCCCCTGCGCGCGGGACCCAGAACATGATGCGGTTGATCGGGTTGCCGAGGAAGTGGAGCTGCTCTCGCGGCCCTGGCACGTTCGTCATCACCGCCGAGACCTTCGAGCTGAGGATGTCCACGACCTGCTGGTGCATCATCTCCGGCCCGGCCCCGATGGCCTGAATGATGGCGAACGCGACGCCGGGCTCGGCCGAGCTTTTGATCTCGTCCATCCGCTGCTTGATTTCGAGCAGGCGCTCCCGCGCGTCGACGATGCCGACGGGGAGGGAGAGGAACGCGAGCCCGAACACGTTGCCGAGGTCAAACGCCCGTTCGAGGGGCCGGAGGTTGACAGGGATGGCGGCTCGTATCTCGACCCCTGCCGTCGACTCGCCGTGGGCGTCGAGGTAGCGGCGGAGGCCGCCCGCCACGGCAGCGAGCAGCACGTCGTTCACCTTCGCCCCGCTGCCGCGCCCGATCTTTTTCACGCGGTCGAGGGGGATCGGCTGGGACCACGCGGCGCGCTTCATCACGCCGGCCGGCGCTTTGAACCGCGTCTCGGAGTCGCTCGCCATGAGGGCGATCTTGCTGGCGGCAGCGCCAATGCTCATGCCCTGCTTGGCCCAATCGAGGGCTTTGCCGGGATGCTGGATCAAGTCGAAGCCGCCGGTGACGACGGAGCCCGCCGCCCGCCCTACCTGATTCACCGCCTTGCCGACGGGTTTGAGGAAGCGGCCCACGAGGCTCCGCTCGGACGGGTCGTGGCCGTAGCTCGGGGTCGCCCGCGTCGGGTCGAACACCTCATCGGCGAGGGAGATGAGGACGTGGATGAGCGCGATCCCGTCGCCGATGCAGTGGTGGAGCCGGCCGACGAGGGCGCTCCCCCCGTCGAAGTGCTCGATGAGGTGGAACTGCCACGGTGGCTTCGAGAAGTCGAGCGGCGTGCTCATTAGGTCGCTGACGAGCTCTTCGAGCGAGGACTTCTTGTCCGGCACGGCGAGGCCGACACGGTAGACGTGCGCGTCGATGTCGAAGTGCGGGTCGGTCTTCCACGTCGGTGTCCCGTTCGGGTAGACGACCCGCTGCCGGAAGCGCTCGAAGATCAGCAGCCGCTCCTCGATGAGTTGCTTGAGGTCGTCTAGGTCCATCGGTCGGTCGAACCCGATGACCCCGACGATCGTCATCGGGTTGACGGAGGACTCCATGCGGAGCCAGGCTACGTCGGCCGCGCCGAGCTTTTGGGTCGTCGCCATAGGAGTAGAGAAGGAATCGGTGGGAACGAGAAGGTAGGGGCAACCGCGAGAAGTAAGCACCGGCGTAGAGCGCGCTCCGCGTGAATCAAGGCGGGTGCTTGAGCCACGCTGGAAAGTAGCCGGGAATCGGTGAGTTGATTCCGTTATTGTATTATGAATAATAGGAGCCTGAATGCATAGAAATGGCCCGGATAGCCGGTTATCTGTTATTGGTATAGAGCACAGGGTTGTTCTCCGTGATCCGGCACCCTATCTTCCGATCACCTCATGCCGCCGGAGACGGAGCCCTCGTTAGAACGTGCTCCGCCAGTCGCGTCACTGAAAAGCCTGGCCTCCGAGTCGGGCTTTTCGGTCCCAGGGCGACACGCAGCAAAGGATGGCGGCAGCCGGAGTCCGGATCGAGAGGTGGAGGAGCGATTGTGGATAACGATCTCGATATCTTGTGTATAACTCGGGGCAAGATGTCCTTGACTTCACACGGACTTCGCGTTTAATTGAGCGTAGTGCTTTCGGGCACAAACGTTCCTTGACGCGACTGAAGTTCTCCAGGCTGCATGAGGTCGCCGGCATGGTCCGGCGAGGACACGGAGCAGCTCAGATTCCCGGCCTCCCCCTCCTCGCAAGAGGACGGCATGGTTCGGGTGCGCTGAGTGAGCGCCAGGTAAGCCCACCGTTTCGAGTAGCCCGGTCCAACCGGGCGGAAGAGATGCGTGGCAGATGTCTCGCCGAAGTGACTCGTTCACACCCACGTCGGAGAAAATGTGTCTGGGCGGTCGTTGATCGACTGTTGTGCATTAGCACGACGGACGGTTAATAACACCACAGTTCGACTCCGTCGTTCTAAGCGTGTACCGCAGCACGCAGAACCACGTCCTCGGGACAGCGATGTCCTAGGCCGTGTCGTTCGGTGCAAGAACCAGCCTGCCACTCTATCCCGTATTGCCCGGGTGAGGCCTGACGGCCAACACGCTCGGATCGACACGGTCACGACGACCTTCGGGTCGAAGCGAGGCCTTTGGGGCCGACGGAGGAAGGGCTGTCGCGTCAGGAACCCTTTTGACGGGCCGGTGCCTCGGGTACCGGCCCGTCACTATTTGAGGTCTGCACGATCTGTGTTTGGTTCGAGGAGAAGCAGTGCTGCGCGGCCGTCGGTCGGGCATCGGGAGCGGGTGACCGCGCCGGGCGCGTTCCGGCCTACGTCGGAAGATCTGCAGGAAGTCTGGTGAACTCCGACGGCATCGAGTGAGACGCAACCCGGCCCGGTCCGTATCTTCAGCGCCACCCACTTCCCCTCTCTGTGCCCAACATGGCGCTCGCACGCGAAGGCTTTCTCATCATCGCTGGTTTTCTGGCGCTCGCGGCGCTCTGCGTCCTCGCCGGACTCTGGCTCGGCGGCGTGGCCGGGGTTGTGCTCATCGCCATCGGGCTCGTGTCGCTCGGGTTCTCCCGCGATCCCAAGCGGTTCCTGCACGAGGGTGCCAATGCGCTCATGCTCTCGCCCGTCCTGTTCAAGCAGATCGCGGGCACCGTCGCGCACCGGGAGACGGTGGTCGGCCACATCCCGGAGAGCCGACTCGGCGGGGCAGCGGCCTCGGCTCACTTGGCCGTACCTGACCCCCAGAGCTGATGGTCGAGCCCAAGTCCGTCGCCAGCAAACGCCGTCGCCGCCGGGTCCGCCGCCGGCCCCGGATCTCGCGCGTGGCCGTCCCGTCGTTCTTCACCCTGATGAACCTGCTCAGCGGATTCTTCGCCGTCATCAGCACGGCCGAAGGCGAGTTCGAGAAGGCAGCGTGGCTGATCGTTGCGGCCGGCCTCTTCGATGCGCTCGACGGGATGATGGCACGGATCGCGAACGCCGTGAGCATGTTCGGTGTCGAGCTCGACTCGCTCGCCGATGTGGTCTCGTTCGGCGTAGCCCCGGCGTTCCTCCTCTACGAGTTCGGGCTGGACCGGCTCGGCCTGTTCGGCGTGATCATCGCCTCGCTGCCCGCGCTGTGCGGGGCCGTGCGGCTGGCCCGCTTCAACGTCGAGTTCGAGGGCGAGAAGAAGCCGTACTTCTCCGGGCTCCCGATCCCGGTCCAGGCCACGTTCGTCGTCGCCTTCATCCTCGTCTTCCACGACGGCCGGTGGTTCGAGGGCTTCGAGTGGGGCCGCGCCTCGATCCTGATCCCGATGGTCGTCGTGCTCTCGGTGCTGATGGTGTCGACGGTCCCGTTCGACGCGCTCCCGACGCCGACGCCGCGCTACCTCCGCGCCCACCCGAAAAAGGCCCTCGCCCTCCTGATCGCGATCGTGCTCGTGGTGACACTCCAAGAGGTCGGCCTCTTTATCACGCTCGCGGCGTACCTCGCCTACGGGATCGGCCGCGCCCTTCGCTGGGCGTTCCGAACCGCCTATGAGGAAGACGACGAGGACGCGCCGGAATCCGCCCTATCCGAAGCCTGACGCCTCCGACTGCCATGTTCAAAGCCACCATCCGCATCACCCTCCGCCCCTCGATTCTCGACCCGCAGGGCAAGGCGATCCACCACGCTCTCCACAGCCTCGGCTATCCCGCCGTGGACGACGTGCGGGCGGGCAAACTCGTGGAGCTGTGGATCGACACCGACGACCGCGCGGAGGCGGAGCGCATCGCCCGAGAGGCGAGCCAGAAGCTGCTCGCGAACGGGGTCATGGAGGACTTCTCCGTCGAGGTCGAGCCGCTGGCTACGGCGGCGGCGTGATGGGGATACCGCACCGACTCCGCCGCGCCGTGGCGTCTCCTGTGGACGGATGGCCTCTCGCCGGACCCGCTGCGCCGGTGCCCGCCGCGCCGGAGGTGGATGTGGAGGTGCTCGACGAGACGGAGGAGCGGATCGCCACGCCGTGGCGGGTGATCCTCTACAACGACGAGATCCACACGTTCGAGGAGGTCATCTTCCAGGTCATGAAGGCCACCGGCTGTTCCGTCGAGCAGGCCGAGGCGCATGCATGGGCGGTCCACACGGAGGGCAAGGACCGTGTCTACGAGGGCGAGTTCGAAGACTGCTTCCGCGTGCAGGGCATCCTCCGCGAGATCGGGCTCGTCACGGAGATCGAGGGCTAGAAGTTAGAGGTTGTGGGCTTGAGGTTTCTTACTTCAATCCCCCCACCTCGAACCTTCTACCTCATAATCAGGTAGCTCAGCTTGATGAGGAAGACGTTTTCCGGATAGATGCGGAATGCATCGCCGAGCTGCGTGAACGTCGGGGTGGCGAAGGGGGAGGCAGTGTCGTCGTCGAAGAAGCGGACGGCGTCGTCCTCGCCGAAGCGGGTGTGGCTCCACACGACGAAGACCGTCGAGCCGGGCCGGTATTCCCAGCGGAGGACGGCGTTCGAGAGGAGCGACTCGACGGAGAAGGCACGGCGCTTGGGGTAGGCGTCGAACGGGCGGAGGTCGTCAGGGGCGGCGAGGAGCTGGAAGTCGCGGTAGCGGCCGCGCGCGGCGAAGAGCTGGGAGTAGAGTTGGAGCGAGAGGTTCGGGCGGAAGGTGACGCTCGTGCGGAGGGCGAGGTCGAGCGCGCGGGTGTCGCGGGCGCCGAAGACGGGGAGGTAGTACTCCCCCACCACCCCGTTGTAGACCGGGAGATCGTCGAACGAAGCTCCGAGCGCCGGGTCGCCGAACGGGACGAACCCGCTGACATCGGCGGGCGGGCCGTCGGTTTCGCCGATGGCGAGGCCGCTCTGGGTTCGGCGGAAGGACTCGTTCGCCGCCCATGCTACTCGCCCGTCGTCGGACGCGTACTCCGCATCGAGCGAGAAGTCGAGCCGGTCGCTCGCGTTCCACTCGACTTCCATTTCGGCGCGCCAGCCGAGCCCGCCGCGCTCCTGAAACGAGAGCCCGGCCTCGGGCTCCAGCCGCAGGCGGCGGCGCGAGTCGGTCTCGTACGAGGCGTCCACGCTCGCCGAGCGCCGGTTGCGGATCAGCCCGAGGCCGCGCGTCTCGCGCACGTCGAACCCGCCGAGCCCCTCGACGCCGACGTTCAGCCCGAACGCGCTGAAGTTCTTTAGGTCCCAGTTTGCGGAGGCCGAGCTGGAGAAGCCCCGGTTGACGAGCCCGGCGTAACTCCACGTCTGATCGCCGAACAGGTTTAGCCGGACGCGGCGGAACGGGCCGAGCGGCTTGCCGCCGTTCAAGTACGTGCTGCCTCCGCCCCCGACGCGGACGTAGTCGTTCTGCCGGAGCCGGCCGAGGTCGTTGGGGCGGAACGTATCGGTATAGACGCGTAGCCCGGTGCCCCACGTCGTGTTGCCCCGAATCTTGTCGAGGCCGGTGTAGAGGGCGAACCCGGTTTCGCTCGGTGCCGTGCTCGCTGATGCTGTGGGTGTGCGATAGCTGCCGGTCGCCGCGCCGTCCCACCGGTACGTCCCGCCGCCGACACGCACGTCCCAGTCACCGCCACCGACGAGTGCGCGCGCACCGCTGAAGGTGCGCTCAGAGCCGACTTCGTCGACGTACGTCAGCCCGGCGCCGACGAACGAGCGCGCACCGAACTCCTGTTTGGCGCGCGCCGTGCCGAAAAGGCGAGCGGGGGAGAAGGCGTCGCCCGTCAGCGCGGCGAGGCCGCCGACGGAGAGGCCGCCGCTCGTCCGCCCCGTCAGTTTCGCCGCACCGATGATGGGGTCGGCCGCGCCGATGCGTCGGGTGTAGAGCAGTCGTCCGTCGCGCCCACTGTCGATGGTGTAGTCGAAAATCGCGGTGCCTTCGAGGAAGAACGGGCGGCGCTCCTCGAAGAACGTCTCGAACGTCGAGAGGTTGAGCTGGGCGGGGTCGGCGTCGACCTGCCCGAAGTCGGGATTGATCGTGGCGTCGAGGATGAGGTTCGAGGCGAGGCCGACTTTGAGATCCGCACCGACATCGGCTCCGAACGAGGCGTCGGCGTTGCCGGGGCGTTGGGTGTCCTCGAATGTGCGGGCGCGCGAGAGGGTGTAGGGGCGGAGTTGGAACGTCCGGCGCGGCGCGATCCCCCGCAGCCCCGTCAGCCGGCCGGCGATGAACCCGGTGCCCTGCTCCTCGCGCGTGACGGGCTGCCAGAAATCCTCCTCGCTCCGGCGCGGGATCGTCCGCTGGAACTGCACGCCCCACGTCTGCTCCTCGGCTGGGGAGAAACGGAGCATCGAATACGGGATTGCGAGCTCGGCGACCCATCCCTCGGGCGTGACGCGGACGGCCGAGTCCCAGACGGCGTCCCACGAGGTGTCCGAGTCGTCTCCGGTCTGCACGGCGTCGAGCTGCACACCGGCGGCGGTGACGGCGAAGAGGTACGCCGATTTCTGGTCGAGGTACCCGTTGATCCCAACGACGAAGAGGGCCGCGCCGCCGTCGTCGTCGCGGCGGCTGAGCGGGCGGCGGATCTGCTCCGGCTCAGGGTCGGACATCACCGCGCCGACGTAGAGCGTCGTCGCGCCGTAGAGCACGCGGACTTCGGTGGAGAAGGACGCCGGCGCACCCTCGTCCGGCTCGAACTGGACGAAGTCCGTCGCCACGCCGGCTGCGTCCCACGCCGCCTCGTCGAGCCGCCCGTCGATGGACAGCGGGCCGTCCACGGGCGCGGCGGTGACGGTGCGCGGTTCGGTGTCCGGGGGCACCGCGAGGAGGGCGGTCAGCAGCAGGAAAAGCGTCATGCCGGAAGATACCGGGGGTGCCCGCGGCGAACGGTCGTCGCTACCTTCCGCGTCGTGAAATCGTCGTAGAATGCTCCCGACCGGTTCGATGTCCGACACGTACCGCACGATCCTCCGCACCGCGCTAGCCGAGCCTCCGAAGACGAAGGGCTCGCGCTTCATCGGCGAGGCGTTCCCGGCGACGACCGAAGCCGAGGCAGAGTCTCGCCTCGAAGCCGTCCGGAAGCGCGAGCACGCCGCGACGCACTGGTGCTGGGCGTGGCGGCTCGGCATCGAGGGTGATGTCTTCCGATACAACGACGACGGCGAGCCGAGCGGCAGCGCGGGCGCGCCGATCCTCCGGCAGATCGACGCCCGCACTCTCACGAACACGGTCGTCGTGGTGACGCGCGCGCTACTACGGCGGGACGAAGCTCGGCACCGGCGGCCTCGTCCGCGCCTACGGCGATGCTGCCTCTGACGTGCTTGACGCGGCGCGCATCGTCGAGCGGGTGATCCGCGTGGCGGTCCGCCTCCGGTTCGCCTACGACGACACCTCGCCCGCGATGCACACCATCAGCCGGTTCGACGCTGAGATCGCCGAGCAGCACTACACCGACGACACCGAACTCGTCGTCCTCGTCCGTCGCTCCGAGGCGGAGCCGCTGCGGGCGGCGTTCGTCGAAGCCCTCGGCGGGCGGGGCGAGGTCGGGATCGAACGCGCAGAGCATTGACGATCTCGGGCGGCGCGAGCTATCCTCCGGCATCACCCACCGACAGGTCCATGGAACGCAGACGGTTCATTCGCAAGGCGGCGCTCGGCGCGGCAGCCACCACGACGCT
Organism: Rhodothermales bacterium; assembly: GCA_038232935.1. Classification (GTDB taxonomy): domain Bacteria; phylum Bacteroidota; class Rhodothermia; order Rhodothermales; family JANQRZ01; genus JBBSMX01. The sequence goes on from JBBSMX010000006.1 coordinate 43,326, forward strand.
CGCCGCGTGCGGCAACCGGGAGGCGGGCGCCGAGGGCGGAGCGCCCGCCGTCGCGGGCCGGCGCGTCCGCTGGCGGCTCGCTTCCAGCGTCCCGCGCTCGTCCGACATCATCTACCGCGCGTCGGAGACCCTGGCCGAGCGCGTCGCGGCGCTGACGGACGGGATGTTCGAGATCCGGGCCTACCCGGCGGGGGAGATCGTCCCCGGCCTGCAAGTGCTCGACGCGGTGCAGAACCGGACCGTCGCCATCGGCCACACGGCGGGGTATTACTACGTCGGCAAAAACCCGGCGCTGGCGTTCGAGACCGGCGTGCCGTTCGGGCTGACGCCGCGGCAGCACAACGCGTGGCTGCTCTACGGCGGCGGCCTCGACCGAACCCGTGCGCTGCTGGCCGACTTCGGCGTCGTGAGCTTCCCCGGCGGGAACACGGGCGCGCAGATGGGCGGCTGGTGGCGGCGCGAGATCGGCTCGCTTGCCGACCTGCGCGGGCTCAAGATGCGGATCCCCGGCCTCGGCGCGCAGGTGATGGACCGGCTCGGCGTGACAGCACTCACGCTCCCCGGCGGCGAGATCTACCAGGCCCTCGAACGCGGTACCATCGATGCGACCGAGTGGATCGGGCCGTACGACGACGAGAAGCTCGGCTTCCAAAAGGTCGCCACGCACTACTACTACCCCGGCTGGTGGGAGCCCAGCGCGATGCTCGCGTTTTACGTCAATCAGGCGGAGTGGGACCGGCTGCCGGGCGCGTACCAGCAGGCGCTCGACGTCGCTTCGCAGGAGGTGAACGTGCGGATGCTGGCCGAGTACGACGCCAAGAATCCGCTCGCGCTCCAGCGGCTGATCAGCGAGGGCGTTCAGCTCCACGCCTTCCCCGACGACGTGATGCAGGCGGCCTACGACGCGTCCCAGTCGCTCTACGCCGAGGCCGCGCGCGGCGATGCGGGCTACCGTGGGCTCTACGACCACTACGCCGGCTTCCAGCGCGACGCCGACCGCTGGTTCGGACTCGCCGAGCAGACCTACGCGAACTTCGCTTTTCCGCTCACGAACCGACAGGCTGGATAGATGGCACACATTCGAGGTATCGGCGGCGTTTTCCTCTACGCCCGCGACCCACAGGCCCTCGCCGACTGGTACCAGCAGCACCTCGGCATCGAGATCGTCACGTACGAGGCAGGGGCCAACTATGCCCACGAGTTCGGCTGGGACGCTGAGCATGACTTCCGCCGCAACACGACGTGGGCGATCCTGCAAGCCTCCGACGAGCAAGCCGCCGCCGCCCCGCGCACCGTCGTGAACTACCACGTCGACGACCTGCCGGGCCTCCTCACCGCGCTGCGCGAGCAGGGCGTCGAGGTCGATAAGACGGAGGACTACGACTACGGTCGGTTCGCGTGGATCACCGATCCCGAAGGCTATCGGATCGAGCTGTACGAGGCGCTCGTGTGACGGGGCCGTGAGGATCAGCGGCGACGGTGCGGGGTATGCTGAGGCCGAACCCAACACTGCCGCTATGCCTGCCCGCCTCCTCGCCTTTGCCCTCGTCGTCACCCTCGCCGCGTGCGCGAAGCCGTCGGCCGAAGGGCCGCCCGGCGCGCCCGTCCGCACCGCCGCCGTCGAGGCGGACGATGTCAGCGTGCCCGCCGACTCGTTCGCGGCGTACTGGTACCAGGGCCTCGCCGAGATCACGAGCTACGACCTGGAGCAGGCGCGCTACGGCGAGATCCACCCCGGCGAGGCCGTGCTGATCTACGTCACCGAGCCGTTCTTCGAAGCGGAGCAGGTGAAAGCCGACGATCCGAACGCCGCCGGGGCCGTCACCGTCCTCAAGATGAACGCCACGCGGAAGTTCAACACCGGCGTCTACCCGTACTCGATGATGACCTCCGTCTTCACCCCGGTCCAGCGCGACGAACACGGGCCGACGCTGAAGGTCACGGCCACGTCGCAGGAGTGGTGCGGCCACACGTTCACCCAGCTCAACCGCGTCGCCGACGGGTACCGGCTCCGGCTGTTCTCGTACTTCGAAGGCGAGGGCGATCAGGACCGGACGCTCGGCGCGCCGCTCGAAGACGGCCTCTGGACGCTCCTTCGCCTCAACCCCGACGCGCTTCCGACCGGCGAGATCACGCTCGTCCCCGGCACGATCTACCAGCGCCTCAGCCACCTCGACCTCGAACCCAAGCAGGCGACGGCGACCCTCACGGACGCCGCCGCGCCCGGCCTGCGGACGTACACCCTGACCTATCCCGACCTCGACCGCACGCTCACCATCACCTTCACCGCCGACTTCCCGCACACCGTGGAGGGCTGGACCGAGACGTACCGCTCCGGCTTCGGCGATGCCGCCCGGACGCTCACGACGACGGCGACGCGGAAAAAGTGTGAGATGCTGGCCTATTGGTCGCGCAACAAGCGCGCAGACACCCCGCTCCGCGAGACGCTCGGGCTCGACAGTTGAGGCGAAGCACCGAGCCCCGGGTTTGGCCCTCTGTCAGAGGCTATGTTCGGAGAAGAGAATCGCCCGTGACCTCTCGGCACCGGCGAGCAAGCCCAAGTCGTTCGGCGTCGGCTTCGCGCAGGGAGATGCGCCTACCTCGCCCGCTACAACGGCCGCCTCCGGGGAGAAATAGACGTTGACGTCACAGTGGAGACGCCCTTCGGATTCGTAGCGGACGAACGCAGCCATCCCATCCGGCCTGCCCGCCTTCTCGTACTCCGCCGCGAACAGGCGCTCGATGTGGCGTAGCGGTTCGCCAGCCAGCATGCCATCCCCCAGGCTCTTGCAGAACCAACGGCGCATTGGACGGCTGGCGGTAGGATGGGAGTTCGAGGAAGGCATTTCGCAGATTTTGCGATGCGGCTGTCCCGTGGCAGCGCTTGGCTAGGGCCGATCCAGCACGGGCAGATACGCCCGCCACGGACCGACCTCGTCGCGGTAACCCTTCGCCATCGCCCGCGTGATCTGAGCGATGTGGCCGAGGTCGTGGACGACCCACGCTGCGAGCAACTCGTGCAGCGTCACCAGTCCGAAGTCAGGGTGCCGCCCCGTGCGGTCGAGGTCGGCGGGGGAGAGGGCGAGGGCATCAAGGGCACGGAGGTTCTCGGCGCGGAGCGTGGCGAACGTGTCCAGTAACTCGTTGAGCGTCGCTCCTTGACTGGCCTCCTCCTGCGCGAAGCGGTCGAACGGCTCGAACGTGTGTGGGCCGTCGGACTGGAGGATGAGCTTCGTCCGGACGAGCCAGTCCGTCCGCTCGCCGTGGATGAGGTGGCCGACCACGTCGAACGGGCTCCACGTCTTCGGCCCTTCGTCGGCGTGCACGAACGGTTCGGGGAGGTCGCCCAGGAGGGCGTGGAGGGTGTCGGGCGTGCGCGCGAGGACCGAGCGGGCGTGGCCGAACTCGAATGGGATCATGGGCAGTCGGCGGGGCGGATGCGGGCTTGGTGCTCGGTACGGAGGCGCTGGTAGGTTGGGTCCGACTTAGCGGACTTCAGGTGCGCGTCGAAGATCAGCGCGGCTTCGCGCTTCTCGGCGTCGGCCCATCGCTCGGGCTCGCGGGCGTTTCGATCTTCGTCGTACTTCCGGCCGCCGGGGTACTTCGCGTAGCGCATCGCTCGCGTGTAACCCATCTGCAAGTACTTCCGCGCCATGTCCATCCCGATGAAGTCCTCGGCGGCGCGGTACGCCTCGAACTTCGCCCAGATCGCCTCCGAGGACGTGCGCGCCGCATCCGGTGTTTTGAACGACCACAGCGGGAGCAACTCGGACTTGTACGGTTGCACTTTGAAGACGCCGCGCTCGCCGCGCCCGATCTCGTAGCACTCGGGCCGTTCGCGGAAGTCGATGTCGTATTCGACGCTCACAGCGGGGGCGTTCGGTGAGAAAGGAACGAAAGGTAAAACATGGTAACGCCGTCGGCGTTGGAGAAGGCGCCTACTCCGCTGCCACAGCGCGGCGGCTCATCGGGCTCCTTCCTTTCTGTCTTCTCTCTTCTTGCTCAACCGCCATGTCTCTACGCTATTCCTGTCCCCTACCCAAACCCTTACCGTTCACACTCCTTGCCCTCGCCATGCTGATCGCCGCCGGGTGCAGCACGGTCGAGCCCGCGACGGCACAGACGCAGGAGGCTCCCATGCCTCCGCCGCAAAACAAGCCGGTGGCCGAGCCGATGACTGAGCCCATGACCGGTCCGATGGTCGAGGCGTCGAACCCGATGGACGTTATGCCGATGGGACCGAAGCCGGCCTGGGCACCGACCATCGACCCGCAGATGCTCGCCGTCGTCGAGCAGCTCAAGGCGTTCCAGCAGCCGCCGTTCCCCGAGATGACGGGCTTCCAGGCGCGCAACGCGAAGACGCCCGCCGAGGCCGTCGCCGCGCTGATGATGAAGACAGGGCACGGCCCGATGCCGCCGAAGACGAACATCCAGCACCGCGTGCTCCCCGTCGGCCCGGAGCAGGGCGTCCTCGTGCGGACGTACACCCCGCTCGAAGGGAGCGGGCCGTTCCCCGTGATCGTCTACTACCACGGCGGCGGCTGGGTCATCGCCGACCTCGACACGTACGAGCCGTCGGCTGCCGCGCTGTCGGCGAAGACCGGGGCCGTCGTCGTCTCCGTCGCCTACCGGCAGGCGCCCGAGCACACCTATCCTACCGCGCACGACGATTCCTTCGCTGCGTACCGATGGGTGGTCGAAAACACAGCCGAGCTGAACGGCGACCCGAGCCGGATCGCCGTCGCAGGCGAGAGCGCGGGTGGCAACCTCGCCGTGGCGATGGCGATGCGGGCGCGCGATGAGAACGTCGCGCTCCCCGTCCACATCCTCTCGGTCTACCCCATCGCCGACGGTGACGTGCAGTCGCCGAGCTATGACACGTACGCGAACGCTGTCCCGCTCAGCCGCCCGGCGATGGAGTGGTTCTTCGACAACTACACGCCGAACTGGCGGACCGAGGAATACCCTTACGTCAACCTGATCGACGCCGACCTCAGCGGCCTCCCGCCGACGACGATCGTCAACGCCGAGATCGATCCCCTCGAAGCCGAAGGCGGCACGCTCGCCGAGCGGCTGGAAGCGGCCGGTGTGGATGTCGAGCGCAAGATGTATCAGGGCGTCACGCACGAGTTTTTCGGGATGGCGGCCATGCTGGAGCAGGCGGTGCAGGCCCAGGACTTCGCCGTGTCGCGGCTGAAGGCAGCGTTCGGGATGTGATCTGACTCCGACGCATTCGAACGGGCGGAGCGGCTGGGGCACTCATGTCTTCGGCGGCTCCGCCCGTTCGTCAATCCAGCAGCCCGGTTACGAGCTCGGGAAAGAGGATAGTAGTGGCGGACCAGCGAACTGGAAACCGGAGGGATAGGGCTGTGTTGAAGATTGCTACACCTACCAGATAGCCGATGCGCGATACGATCTCCATCAGCCTGCCGAAGGAAGTCAAAGCCGAACTCGATGCGGCGGTCGAGCAGGAAGGACTCTCCCGGAGCGACCTCGTGCGGCAGGCGCTGCGCGACTACCTCTTCGTGCGGCGGTTCCGGCAGCTTCGCGCCGGGATGATCGGCCAGGCGCAGGCGCAGGGCGTGTTTACGGACGACGACGTGTTCGACCGCGTCTCGTGAGAGTTACGCTCGATACGAATGTGCTGATCGCGGCCTTCGTCGCGCGCGGGACCTGTTCCGACCTGCTCGAACACCTCGTCCGGCACCACACACCCGTCGTCTCGCCGTTCATTCTGGGCGAGTTCCGAGAGAAACTGACGGGGAAGTTCAAGATGCCCGAGGCGGAGGTGGAAGAGGCTGTCGAGTTGCTGCGCTCGCGGATGGAAGTCGTCGAGCCGGAGCCGCTGCCGAAGCCGGTCTGCCGCGACTCGGACGACGACCATGTGCTGGCTGCGGCGAAGACGAGCGGCAGCGCCTGTCTCATCACCGGCGACAAAGATCTGCTCGTGCTGGAGCGCTTCGAGGGAATTCCGATCCTGCGGCCGAACGCGTTCTGGGCCTTCGAGTCAGCGGCGGGCTGAGGATCAGTCGAGGAGGTTCATCTGTCCGGTGTTCTTCGTGGCGATGCGCTTCGTGGGCGTGGAGAGCGCGTCGAAGGCTCCGGTGGCGCGGAGGGCGTCGGCGCCGAGGGTGGGGCCGTCGCAGAGGCGGGCGAGGAGGTCGGCCTGCGCCGGTTCGAGGGCGACGAGCCGGGCGAGGACGTTGAGCACGTTGAGCAATTCGGCCGTGTACTCGGGGAGCCAGCCTTCGGGCTGGATGTCGCCCAGCGGCGAGGGCAGGCGGCGGTCGCCGATAATCGGGCGCGAGCGGTCGCGGCGGCGGTAGCTGAACCACTGCGTCAGGACGTTTTTGCCGGAGACCTCGTAGGCCCACACGGTGGGCGGGACGTGCTCGACGTAGCCCGTCCCGACGTAGAGACGCCGCTCGGCGCTGTTGTAGCCGATCTCGTCGGCGTCCGCCGGAATCGCGCCGCCGGCGGGGAGCGTAGGGCGCAGGCCGTCCGCGACGCGCGGCGGACCGAGGGGGCGACCGGCCTCGGCGTCGGCGAAGCGCTCGCCGAAGGTGTGGAGCCAGACGACCTCACGTCCGAGCGCGGCGGCCTCGGTGAAGAGGGCGGCGTCGGCGGGGAGCGGGACGCGGAGGCCGGGGCGGACGAGGTCGGCCTCGAAGCGGGCGACGTAGGCCGGGTGCGCGGCGACGGCGGCGAGGTAGGCTACGACGTCTTCGGCTCCGACCGTCCGTCCGTAGGCCTCGCCGAGCGCGGCGAGCAGGTTCGGGTTCACGTTCGGCCGGCTCGCGGCGGCGTCCGCCCACAGCGGGAAAGCGCGCCCGCCCCGCCCGTTGTAGTGGTCCATATCCGGGATCAGCCCGCAGAACGTGAGTGCAGGGCCGCCCGAGGGGGCTGTTCGATGGAGCGCCGTGAGGTAGACTTGCCGGTCGGAGTGCGTCTCCCACAGCGTCGGGTTCGCCTGATTGATTAGCCGCTTGTCGGGGATGAGGTACTGCCGGTCGAAGGAGCGGAAGGCGTAGCGCACCGGCGGGACGACCGCGCGCGTGTCCTCGGCCACGGGCATCGACCGCGCCTCGTGGCCCGGCAGCCCGCCCGTGTTCTCTTCTTTGTTGACGTGCTTGTCGCCGGGTGCCTCGTTTCGCAGGTGCGGGTGGAAGAGCTTCTCTTTCTTCTTCGGGTTGGTCTCGGCTACGAGATGGTTCCAGCGCTCGCCGAGAGTCTGCTTGTCGGGCGCGATGACCCACGTCCGGCCGGGCATCACGCCGGAGCCGTCCCAGAGGAAGAGGTCGTCGAGGGCAGGGAAGTCGGCCCACGCCCCCGTCGCGGCGGGGAGGAACGGGGCACGCCAGTCGGCGGGGCAGTCGGCCCAGGCGTCGCCATCGAGGGCGAGCGCGGCGAGGGCCTCGAACTTGGCCTCACGCGGCCCCTCGGGGAGCGCGGTGTAGCGGACGTGCGCGGGCGTCGCGGGATCGGTGCCCGCCGTCCGCGAGGCGATCACGATGCAGACGGGCTGCTGCACGCCCTGGAAGATGCGCGAGGACACGGGCGGCTGGTGCCCCTCGGGCGAGGCGTCGATCACCCAGAGCTCGCTCGCCGTCCGGCGGAGGTCGGCGCGCATCTGCTGGAAGCCCGGCCCGTTGAGGAAGCCCGCGACGGTAATGTAGCAGACGACGCCCTCGTGTGCGCCGCCCGCGTCGGCCTCCTGCTGGGTGGTCATGCGCCCCGCGCCGAACACCTTCCACGTGGCCCACCGCCAGAAGTAGACGTAGAGGTTGCGGAGGTGCTTGGCGTGCGCGCCGACGTTCCACGCGGCGGGCGGCATCCACGACTTCAGCGGGGCCTCCTGCTGCGCGCCGCTCTCGATCCACCCGCCCAGCCCCTTCGCCTTGTCCTTGTACGGCGGATTCCCGATGACGACGGTGATCGGCTCGCGCCGCTTGATCTCGTTGGCCCGCCGCCGCGACTCCGCGAGGGGCTTGAGCGAGGTGGGAATCCAGTCCTCTTTCCCCACGAACGGGTTGCCGAGGGTGTCGGTCACGAAGAGCTGGAGGTCGGGCGTCGTCTCCGGCGGTGCGCCGCCCTCGGGCGTCGTGAGGTCCACGATCTCGGCCAGCAGCCGAAGCTGTGCCACGGCGAACGGGCCGAACTGGAGCTCGAACCCGATCAGCCGGGGCACCGCCGCGCGCACGGCGTCGTGCACCGCACCCTGTCCGTCCGGCTCGACCGTCTCCGCGATGCGCCGGAGCACACCGAGCAGGAACGTGCCGGCCCCAACGGCCGGGTCGGCGACGGTGACATCCTCCGAAGCCAGCCCCAGCGGGCGCTTGAAGCGGGCGGGGCTCCGCAGCACGTCGTCCACGAGCCGGACCATCTCGCGGACGACCTCGGGCGGGGTGTAGTACGAGCCGGTGAGCTTGCGGAGGTCGTTGTCGTAGACGGCGAGGAAGTCCTCGTAGAAGTAGAGCCACGGCTCGGGCCGTTCGTCCTCGTCCTTCGCGGCATCCTCCTTCTTCACCAGCTTCGTCCAGTCCACGACGCCGAGCACGCGGGTGAGCGTCCGGAGCGAGGTGTCGAGGGCAGCGCGGTCGGTGGCCTCGTCGGTGAGGAGCCGGAGCGCCGAGCCGATGAGGGAGTTGTGTCGGCCCAGTTCGCGCGCGACGCGGTCGAGGCCCTGGTCGAGGGGGATCTCGCGGGCGCGCGCCATCAGCAGCCCGAACGTCACAGCCTGGGCGTACCCGTCGGCGAAAGCGGCGTCGTCGGCATGGGGAAAGAGGAGCTTGCGCCAGTCCTCGGCGAGGCTCGTCAGCGCCTCGTTCCGCTGCTCCATCTGCTCCTGCACCTCGTTCCGGAGAAGCCGGCACAGCCGGGCGCTCGTGTCGGCGAGCTGGCGTACCGTGCGGGGCTGCGTCGGCTCCCAGCCCAGGAAGTCCTGGAACAACCCCAGCAGGGCAGGGCGCGCGTCGAGGTCGGCCCCGGCCGTCCGCACGTCACCGGAGAGGTGGACGATCTCGCCTGCGAGCTCCCCGTTGCGCCAGAGCCCGAAGGCGTTGCCGTCGGTGTAGAGGAGGTTCGGGAGGGACTGGAGCTTCTTCCACTGCTTCTCGTCGTGCTTCTTCGTGAACCGTCTCGGGTCGGCCCCTTTCCCCGGTGCCTTGACCTCGATGAAGCCGGTCGGTACGTCGTGAACCGTCACAGCATAATCCGGCCGTGTCTTGAGGTCCGCGAGCGACGACTCGCCGACGGCAACGACAGACCCTGCCGGGAAGCCGCTCAGCGCGGCAAGGTCCTGGACGAGCGCTTCGAGCGGTGCGCGGAGTTGATCTTCCGGCTCGCCCGATACGAGGGGGCTGGAAAGTTTGGAGGTGACGGCAGCGCCGAACGCGGAGACCGCGTCATGCAGGGTTCGTTGGGTCATGCATAAAGTTACTCGATCCGGCCCGATTAGCTTTCACCGATAGTCTCTACACTCTACCGCCATCAGTCGAGCAGTCCGGTGACGAGTTCGGGGAAGAGGATGATCAGCAGGAGTCCGACGAGCTGGATGCCGATGAACGGGAGAACACCCCGGTAGATGTCGGTCGTCTTCACCTCGGGCGGGGCGACGCCGCGCAGGTAGAACAGCGCGAACCCGAACGGCGGCGTCAGAAACGAGGTCTGGAGGTTCATCCCCACCATCACCCCGAACCACACGAGGTCGATCCCGAGCAGCGCGGCGGCGGGGGCGAGGAGCGGGATGATGATGAACGCGATCTCGAAGAAGTCGATGAAGAAGCCGAGCACGAAGATCACGAGGTTCGCCACGACGAGCAGCCCGACTACGCCGCCCGGCAGGTTCGTCAGCAGGTCCTCGATCCACACGTCGCCGTAGAGCCCGCGGAAGACGAGCGCGAATGCCGTCGAGCCGATGAGGAGGAAGACGACCATCGTGGTCAGCAGCGTCGTCGTCTTCGCTGTCTCCCACAGCGCGTCCGACGTCAGCCGCCGGTTCACGAGCGCGAGCACGGTCGCGCCGACGGCCCCGAGCGCGCCCGCCTCGGTCGGCGTGGCGATGCCCGCGAAGATGCTCCCGAGCACGACGACGATGAGCACAAGCGGCGGCAGCATCACTTTGAAGACGCGGCCGACGAGCGCCGCGCCGCGCTCGCTCCGTGCCTCCGGCGGGAGGGCCGGAGCTGCCTGGGGCCGGAAGACCGCGACGCCCGCGACGTAGAGCGCGTATAGCCCGGCGAGCATGATGCCCGGTACGAGCGCGCCGACGAACAGGTCGCCGACTGACACGCCGAGCTGGTCGGCGAGGACGATGAGGACGACGCTCGGCGGGATGATCTGCCCGAGCGTCCCGCTCGCCGTGATGACGCCCGTCGAGAACGCCGCATCGTAGCCGTAGCGCTGCATCACCGGCAGCGAGATCATCCCCATCGCCACGACGCTCGCGCCGACGACGCCCGTCGCCGCCGCCAGCAGCGCGCCGACGAATACGACGGCGAAGGCGAGCCCGCCCCGCATCCGCCCGAAGAGCGCGCCAATCGTCGTCAGCAAGTCCTCGGCCAGCCGACTCTTTTCGAGCAGCGTCCCCATGAAGATGAAGAACGGGACGGCCAGCAGGATCGCGTTCGACATCACCCCGAACGTCCGGTCGCCGAGGGCGAAGAGGTAGGGCCAGTCGAAGAACCCGAACTCGATGCCGAGGAGGGCGAAGCCGAGCGCGGTCCCGCCGAGCGCGAACGCGACGGGGTAGCCGCTGAAAATGAGCAGCAGCGCCGCCGCGAACATCAGCGGCCCGAGCCAGTCGCCGGCCATCAGACGCCCTCCCCGGCAATCGGCGGAAGCTGATGCGCCTCACCCCGAATCCGGGCGACGGCTTTGATCGCCTCCGCCACCCCTTGCAGCCCGAGCAGCACGAACGCGACCGGGACGAGCGCTTTGATCGGGTAGCGCGGCAGGCCGCCGGGGTCGGGCGAGACCTCGCGGATGGCCCACGACTCGGCGACGCTCGGCCACGTCGCCCACAGCATGAGCGCGCAGAATGGGATCAGGAAGAGCACGGTCCCGAGCAGGTCCGTCCATGCCTGCCCGCGCTCGCTGAGCCGGCCGTAGAGCACGTCCACGCGGACGTGCGCGTTCTCGCGCAGCGCCCACGCGGCGGCGAGGAGGAAGACGGCGCTGAAGAGGTACCACTGCCCTTCGAGGAAGGCGTTCGACGTGAGCGAGACGCCGAGCGGCCGGCCGACGTAGCGGAGGATCGCGCTCAGCGCGCCGAGCCCGACGAGGGCGATCATCAGCCCGCACGCCGCCTTCCCGATGGCGGCGTTGATCCGGTCGATGAAACGAGCGAAGCGGAGGGCGAGGGGCACGGCGGGCGACGGTGGGGGAGCCGCAAGCTAGCGACCGGGAGGGAATCTCGCCACCGCGCACCGTGTCATTGCGAGGAGCCCCGGAGGGGGGACGCGGCAATCTTGCTCAGCTTGCTAGCGCGGTCCCTGCCCTGACGTTCTGCTTCGTTGGGGAGATTGGCTGCGCCGAGCCCTGCGGGGTTGCCGCGTCGGCGCGAACGCGCCCTCCTCGCAATGACAAAGAGGATTACTTCAGTCCGAGCTCGATCCGCAGATCGTCGATGGCGCTGACGGCGACGCCGTCGACGTAGTTGTTGCGCGCGTCGTCGGCGTGGCCTTTGACTTTGACGAAGGTGACATCGTGGATCTCCGTCAGCCGGACGAGGTCTTCCCAGAGGTCGCGGTTCTTGACGGGCTTCTTGCCCGCCGTCATCCACCCGCGCCGCTTCCAGTTCTCAATCCACCCCTGCTCGAACGCGTTGACGATGTACGCGCTGTCGGTGTGGACGGCGACGCGGCACGGCTCTTTCAGCGCGCGCAGCCCCCCCATCACCGCCATCAGCTCCATCCGGTTGTTCGTCGTCTCCGGCTCGGCACCCTTGAGGGTTTTCTCCAGCGCGCCGAACTGGAGGAGGGCGGCCCAGCCGCCGGGGCCGGGGTTGCCGCTGCACGCGCCGTCGGTGTAGAGCGTGACGTCTTTCAAGGATATCGGGAGGAGGGGGAGAAAACGTGAGGCGTAAAACGTAAGGGCGTCACCAGCGAGAGGTCGGAGCAACGCGCCCTTACGCATCACGTTTCACGCATTACGCATTCTATGAAATTCGTCGATTACGTCACGATCAGCGTCCGCAGTGGCAAAGGCGGGGCGGGGGCGGTGACCTTCCGCCGGGCCAAGTATGAGCCGATGGGCGGGCCGAGCGGCGGCGACGGCGGCGCAGGCGGCTCCGTCCTCCTCGAAGCCGACGACAACCTCTACACGCTCCTCGACCTCCGGTACAACCGCCACCACTTCGCGAACGCCGGCGAGCCGGGCCAGCGCGATCAGAAGACGGGCAAGAGCGCCGACGACATCATCATCCGCGTCCCGCCGGGGTCCGTCGTCCGCGACGCGACCACGGGCGAACTGCTTGGCGAGATGCTGCACGACGGCGAGCGGATCGTGCTGGCGCAGGGCGGGCGCGGCGGGCTGGGCAACGTCAATTTTAAAAGTGCCACGAACCAGGCCCCGCAGTACGCCCAGCCCGGCGAACCCGGCGAGGAGCGCGAGGTCACCCTCGAACTCAAGCTGCTCGCCGACGTCGGTCTCGTCGGCTTCCCGAACGCGGGGAAGAGCACGCTGATCTCGACGCTCTCGGCGGCCAAGCCGAAGGTGGCGGACTACCCGTTCACGACGCTCGAACCCAACCTCGGGATGGTCTACCTCGGCGACCACCGCTCGTTCGTGATGGCGGACATCCCCGGCATCATCGAGGGCGCGAGCGAGGGGCGCGGGCTCGGCATTCGGTTCCTCAAGCACATCGAGCGCAACGCCGTCCTCCTCTTCGTCATCCCCTCCAACGCCGACAACGCGGGCGCGCAGTACCGCACGCTCCTCGGCGAGCTCGAAGCGTTCAACGCCGAGCTGCTGGACAAGCCGCGCATCGTCGCGCTCTCGAAGACCGACCTCCTCCCGCCGGACATGCTCGACGCGTTCGTCGACGACGCCCGCAGCGGGTTCCCCGAAGGGGTGGAGGTACTTCCCGTCTCGGCCGTCGCCCACCTCGGGCTGGACCACCTGAAAGAGACGCTGTGGAAATACGTCGAGCGCAACAAGGAAGCCGAGCGGGCGTGACGCGTCGCGTAGCGTAGGGGGTTGAGGAGGAGGGACGGGATTTGCGAATCTGATCCGGTCGGTTCCATCTTCCGGCCTTCCCACCACTGCCCGCGCTCATGGACCTCTTCGCACAGAACGCCCCGACCGATGCTGACGAGCTCCGCGCCCTCGTCGCGCTCTCGCTCGTGCCGGGCGTGGGGCCGGGGCGGATCCGCGCGCTCCTCGCTCATTTCGGTGCGGCCTCGGCGGTGCTGACGGCCTCGGTCGGAGCGCTCGCGCGGGCGGAGGGCGTCGGGCCGCAGACGGCTCAGGCGATCCGCAGCTTCGACGGCGACGCCGTCGTCGACGCTCAGTTCGAACAGGCCGCGCGCGTCGGGGCCGAGCTGATCCCGCTGTGGGACGCGCGTTATCCGCGCCTGCTCCGGCAGATCTACGACCCGCCCGCCGTGCTCTGGCTGCGCGGCGACCTACTTCCGCAGGACGGTCGCGCCATCGCCATCGTCGGGACGCGGCGGGCGACGGACTACGGCAAGCGCGTCGCGCACCACTTCGCCTTCGAGCTCGCGCAGCGCGGCTTTACCATCGTCAGCGGCCTCGCCTACGGCATCGACGCGGCGGCGCATCGGGGCGCGCTCGAAGCGGGCGGGCGGACGCTCGCCGTGCTCGGCTCCGGCGTGGACCGGATCTATCCCGGTCGGAACAAGCCCCTCGCCGAGCAGATCGCTGGCGGGCAGGGCGGCGTCCTCTCGGAGTTCGCCCTCGGCACGAAGCCGGACGCGCCGAACTTCCCGCGCCGCAACCGGATCATTTCGGGCTGCTCGCTCGGCACGCTCGTCGCCGAGGCGCGGAAGACGGGTGGGGCGCTCATCACCGCGTGGATGGCGCTCGAACAGAACCGCGAGGTGTGGGCTGCCCCCGCCGCCCTGTTCGCTCCGACGGGCGAGGGCACGAACCAACTCATCCGCAAGGGCTACGCGACCCTCGTGACGACCGTCGACGAACTGCTCGAAGAGCTCGACGGGCAACTCGCCGTGCCTGTCGCATCGTCCGGCGCTGCGCCCGCCGGCACACCGGAAGCCGCACCGATCGCCGCGCCGCCGCCCGACCTCAACGGCCCGGAGCGGAAGCTCTACGACGCGCTCACGACGGAGCCCGTCCACCTCGACACGCTCTGCGAGCGCAGCGGGCTTGACACGTCGAACGCGCTCGTGTACCTGCTCTCGCTGGAGTTCAAAGGACTCGTCCGGCAGCTTGCGGGCAAACAGTTCTTCCGCGCCTGAGCGGATGGCGTCGCCCGCGTTCGGTATCTTGGTGCGCCTCTCCCCACGGCCCCTCCGATGCTCGCCGCTCTGCAAATCGTCCTGCTCGTCCTCGCGCTCGCCGCGCTCGTCGCCTCCGCGCTGTCGAGCCTGCCGTGGCCGTACTGGTGGACGCGGATGTTCGACTTCCCGCGCCTTCAGATCTTTGTGATCGCGGCCCTCGTGCTCGCGGTCTATACCGGGGTGAACCTCGCGACGGGCGACATGGACACGTTCGAGTGGATCGTGGCCGGGTTGCTCGCGCTCGTGCTCGTCTACCAACTCGTGTGGATCGCCCGGTACTCGCGGCTCACGCCGGTGCAGAGCGAGATGGTGTCGGGCATCCCGCGCGGGCGGCGGCTCCGGCTCCTCATGACGAACGTGTTGATGAAAAACCGCGACTTCGAGAAGTGGCACGCGGTGGTCGCCCCCGAGGACGCCGACGTGATCGTGGGCGTCGAGACGGACCAGTGGTGGGCCGACCAGATGCGTGTGCTCGAAGCGGACTACCCGCATAAAAAGGAGATCCCGCAGGACGACACGTATGGGATGGTGGTCTACTCGCGGTTCCCGCTCGAAGATCTCGAAGTCAAGCGGCTCGTCGAGGACGAGGTGCCGAGCGTGTGGGCGCGTGTGCGGCTCCCGGGCGGCCCCCGCGTCCAGCTCGTCTTCGTCCACCCGCGCCCCCCGCGCCCGGACATCGGGCAGGACTCGTACCTCCGCGACGCCGAGCTCGTCCTCGTAGCCCGCGCCGTCGAGCCGCTGGAGCGGCCCGTCGTCGTGGCGGGCGACTTC
>JBBSMX010000007.1:0-58137 GCA_038232935.1 Rhodothermales bacterium
CAGTTGTGGGATCGGTTCTGCGACCGGGTCTACGCCCGTTCGTGGCAAGGTCTCTGGAGCGTGTCGTTGCTGAAGCTGGTGCATCTGAACCTCTGCTACGCAGGAATTGCCTCGATCTGATCAACCCGCGACTGACGTTTGCTCAGTGGTCGCCGTGATAGCCCTCGCTGCGGTACACCTCGTAGCCGCCGACAGCATAGGGCCGGTCCTCCGGGTCGTTCCGGTCGAAGACCTTGACTCCGTCGATGTACGTCTGCTCGACGTGGGTGTAGGTCGAGAGCGGGTCACCGGAGAGCACGACGAAGTCGGCGTCTTTCCCGGCTTCGAGAGAGCCGACGCGGTCTTGCAGCCCGAGCATCCGGGCTCCGGCGAGGGTGAGCGATTCGAGCGCCTTCGGGCGGCTCATCCCGCCGCGCACGCCGAGCGCCGCTGAGCGGAGGAAGAGGCGGGAGTCCGTGATGCCGTCGTCGGTGTGGTAGGCCACGTCCACGCCGGCCTTCTCCAACACCGCGCCGGTCGTGATATACAACTCGTCGGCTTCGATCTTCCCGCCCGGCGAGTCGAGCACGATGATCGAAGCAGGCGCTCCGGCGGCGGCGATCTCGTCGGCGACCTTCCAGCCTTCGGAAACGTGGTGGAGCACGGGCGTAAACCCGAACTCCTGCCCGAGCCGGAGCGCCGTCAGGATGTCGTGCTGCCGGTGCGTGTGGAAGTGGACGATCCGGCGGCCGTCCATGACTTCGAGGAGGCCTTCCATCTGGAGGTCGCGGTCGGGAGGCTCATCGCCCGCCTTCTTCTCGCGGTACTGCTGGGCTTTGAGGAAGAGCGAGCGGACGAGCGCGGCGCTCTTGGCGCGCGTGCCCGGGAACGGGCCGGGCTTCTCGCGGAGGGAGTTCGTCCCGTTCGCCATCTTCATCCCGCCGCAAATGTCGCGGAGGGGATCGTCGCAGTAGAGCATCTCATCGATGGTCACGGCCGGGCGCGTCTTGAGGTAAGCGGTCTGGCCGCTCATCAAGTGGCCGCTGCCGGGCATGACGTTCACCGTCGTGATCCCGCCCGCGCGCGCTTTTTTGAACGTATCGCTCATCGGGTCGATGGCGTCGAGGATGCGGACGTCCGGGTGGAGCGCGGCCGACCGGTCGCCGCCGTCGCCCTCGCCGACGTGGGAGTGGGTGTCCACGAGTCCGGGCATGAGGATTTTCCCGCTGACATCGACCTGCGTCGCGCCGGACGGAACCCGCACGGCCGAGCGCGCACCGACGGCGGCGATCTTGCCGTCTTCGACGACGAGCACGCCGTCGGGGATAGGCGGCCCGGCGATGGGGTAGAGCGTGGCTCCGACGTAGGCGGTGGGCTGCGCGAGGGCGGGCGCAGCGAGGAGGAGCAAGGCGAAGGCGAGCAAACGCATGGGTACGGAGGCGGGGTGAGCGACGGCGCAGAAGTTAACGGCTGCACCGCAGGAATACCACGGGGCCTCACCGACGGCATCGTAGGGACACGGCGTGCCGTGTCCGGCCGGGCGTGCCTCCCCGGACTCGGGCAAGGCACGCCTTGCCCCTACGACCGCCCCCCGGAACGGCGACGATGCATCCACCGTCCTCTGTCCACCGTTCACCGTCCACCGACTCCATGCACCCCTGGCACGACCTCTCCTCCGGCGACACCGCCGGCTGTTTCAACACGGTCATCGAGGTTCCGAAGGGCGGAACCGTCAAGTACGAACTCGACAAAGAGAGCGGGCTGCTGCGCGTAGACCGCGTGCTCTACAGCGCCGTGTTTTACCCCGCCAACTACGGCTTCATCCCCCGCACACTCGGCGGCGACGGCGACGCGCTCGACGTGCTCGTGCTGATGGACCAGCCCGTGGCTCCGCTCAGCGTGCTGCGCGCCCGCGCTATAGGTGCGCTTCCGATGGTGGACGATGCCGGCGAGGACGAGAAGATCATCGCCGTCTGCTGCGACGACCCCGGCTTCGCCCACTACACCGACCTCGCTGACCTACCCGGCCACCAGCAGCGCCAGATCGACCGCTTCTTCCAAGACTATAAGGTGCTGGAGCAGAAAGCGGTCGAGACGATGGAGTTCATGGGCCGCGACGAAGCCCTCGCCGTGATCCGCGACGGCATCGACCGCTACGCCCGCACATTTCCCGGCCGCGCCGACGCATAAGCGCACGCTAGCGCCACGCTCCAGAAGCGCTGTCGCACACAGCCTCGCCCGATTGCGCCGCCCGGTGCCACGGCGTACCTTAATCGCCCCTTCCCCTCTGCCCTCCTTTGACACCCCGTATGGAGCCTTCGGTTACGCCCCTCGAACGGACCCCGCTCTACGAAACGCACCGCGCGCTCGGGGCCAAGATGATGCCCTTCGGCGGATTCGAGATGCCCGTCCAGTACTCCAGCATCCTCGACGAGCACCGGGCCGTCCGCGAAGCCGCCGGCCTCTTCGACGTCTCACACATGGGCGAAGTCCTCGTCCACGGCCCCGGCGCGTTCGACTTCGTCCAGCACCTCGTCACCAACGACGCCGGCACGCTCTACGACGGCCGTGCGATGTACACCGTGATGTGCCGCCCGGACGGCGGGGCCGTGGACGACCTCCTCGTCTATCGGATGACGGAGGACCGGTACCTCCTCGTCATCAACGCCTCCAACATCGAGAAGGACCTCGCCCACATCCGCGCCCAGCACGAGGCGTTCGAGGGCGAGGTGGAGATCGAAGACCTCTCCGAACAGACGGCGCTGCTCGCACTCCAGGGGCCGAAGGCGTTCGAGATCGCGCAGTCGGTGACGGACGTGCCGCTCGGCGACATCAAATACTACCACTTCGTGCAGCCCGAACCGGGAACGTTCCTCGGCTGCGAGCACGCGATCATCTCGCACACGGGCTACACCGGCGAGCCCGGCCTCGAAATCTACTGCGAGACCGAGCGCGCCGAGGGCGTGTGGAACGCGCTCATGGAGGCCGGCGAGGCGCACGGGCTGAAGCCCGCCGGTCTCGGCGCGCGCGACACCCTCCGCCTCGAAGCCGGCTACTGCCTCTACGGCCACGAGCTGACCGAGGAGACGACGCCCCTGGAAGCCGGGCTCGGCTGGGTGACGAAGCTCGACAAAGGCGATTTCGTCGGACGCAAGGCCATCGCCGCGCAGAAGGAGCGGGGCGTGCCCCGCAAGCTCGTCGGATTCGTCATGGAAGAGCGTGGCATCCCCCGCCAGGACTACGCCATCACTGCCCCCGACGGCGAGCCCATCGGCGAAGTCACCAGCGGGTCGCAGTCGCCGCTCCTCGGGCAGGGCATCGGGCTGGGCTACGTCCCGAACGACTCCGCTTTCACCGCGCCCGGCAGCGCCATCGGCATCGCCGTGCGCGGGCGCATCCTACCGGCGACGGTCACGAAGCCGCCGTTCCACAAAAAATAGCTCCTTCGCTCCCTCTGGCTCAGATGAGACCCGGGCTGACGCGCCGCTGGCACTCCAAGCGCGTACTCTCCCGCCCCCCTCGCTTCTCTCCTCCGCATGAACGTCGAAGTTTTTCTCACGGCTAGCTCCGCCACCGAAGAGGATCTGAAAGGGAAGTCCGTCATCGTCGTGGACGTGCTCCGCGCCTGCTCGACAATCGTGACCGCGCTGAACCACGGCGCGCGCGCGGTCATCCCCGTGGCCGATATGGCCGAGGCGAGCCGGATCAGCGCCCACATGGGCACGACCACGAGCCTGCTCGGCGGCGAGCGCGGCGGAACAAAGATCGAGGGGTACGCGCTCGGCAACTCGCCCGAGGAGTACGCTCCGGAGGCCGTGCAGGGCAAGACCGTCGTGCTCACCACGTCCAACGGCACACGGGCGGTGACGCAGGCGCGCGGTGCCGCCGAGATCGCGATAGGCTGCTTCCTCAACGTGAGCAAGGTGATCGAGTTCGCCTGGAAGGCCGAGCACGACGTGGTCCTCCTCTGCGCCGGCTCCGACGACCGCGTCTCGCTCGAAGACATCCTCTGCGCCGGCCTGATCCTGAACCAGCTCTGGGCCGACACCCACCACCGCGAGCGCTCCGACGCCGCCCACATCGCCCTCTCGCTCTACGCCTACGACAAGGACGACCTTACGAACGCGCTCACGCGGAGCAACCACGCCCAGCGCCTGATCGAGCTCGGCTTCGAAGAGGACGTCCGCTACTGCGCCCGCGTCGACGCGCTCCCGCTGTTGCCCGTCTACCGCGACAGCCGCCTCGTGCTCCAGAACCCCGCCGACGCCGCCGTCTCCGCTAAAGCGGTCCCGACCGAGACGCCGGCAGAAGGGTAACGGGGCGTTTTTCGCGGCGACCGGCGCGGCTACTTCACCAGTGTCAGGCGTCGGACGACTGCCTCGCTGCCCACCTCCACACGCACGAGGTACACCCCGCTCGGGAGCGCGCGCCCGCTGAGGTCGAAGCGGTGCGCACCCGCCTTCAACCGCCCTTCGTGGAGCATCGCCACCGCGCGCCCGAGCACGTCGTAGACCACGACCCGCGCCTCGGCCGCCGCGTCGAGCGTGAGCGCCACCGTCGCCGATGCGTCCTCCCCGAGTGGGTTCGGGTACACCGACAGCGACGACGCCGACGGCACTTCGGCTAGCTCCTCTTCGCTCACCGTCCCCTGCGTCACCGTCAGCACGAGCGGCACCTCGACGGCCTCGCTTGTTTCTGCGGTGAACGCCTGCAACACGGCCGTGTACTCACCGACGGCCCGCTGCCCCGGCCGGAACGTCAGCGTGACCTCGCGGCTCTCGCCCGGTGCGAGCGTCCCGTCCCACTCGCTCACGACGAGCCACGACGGCGGCAGCGGGTTCGGCCGCAGTGCTGCCACCCCTGCCGTGTCGAAGTTACTGAACGGGACGTAGAGCACGCCGTTGGGGTCGAGTCGGCTCCTCACCGGCTCCCCGCTAGCGCCGCCCCCTCCCGTGCCGCCGGTGAGGTCCGGCAGCGGCGTCTCCAGCGTCGTGCCCGCGCCGAGGTCGCCACCGAAGCGGTCGATCACAGCGATGCGAGGGGGCGGAGGACCCGCCGGGCTGATGATGAGTTCGAGGCGGAGGCCCTCTGTGCCCCCCTCCTCTTCAGCGAGGGTGTTGAGACCGAAGCCGAGGGCGGCACCGGGGTAGGCCTCGGGCTGGACGGGGTAGCCGTCGATCACGTTTCCCAGGGTGTCCACGGCCCACACGTCGTCGTTGGCGATGTCGGTGTAGTAGTACCGCTTCGTGGCGGCATCGTAGGCGAGACCTACAGGGCGGCCGGTCTCGTGGGGCGGCGGGGCCGTCTCGGCCACGGGGAGTTCGATGCGCCGCCCCGTCGCCACTCCGTCGAGGTCCCCTTCGAGGAGCAGGGCGCGGTGGAACTCAAACCCCTCAGCCTCGATGTTGAGCCACCACAGCGTTCCGGTGTCGGCGTTGTACGTCACACCTGTCGTGACGGGATTGGACTCCAGTTCCTCAACAATCGGGTGGGCAAAGCTGCGGATGAGTTCGAGGTCAGGCGTGAGCTCGTGCGTGCGGCTCGGAGCACGGATGTAGTCGGCGACGAAGAGGCGGCCGTCGGAGGTCATCGTCGCACCGTAGGGGTCCCAGTTGCCTGGCACCGCCTCGGCCGCGATCAGCCCTAGCACCTCCCCGTACGTGCCACAGGGCGTACTGCCCCCGCCGAGCGTACCTATCAGTCGAAGCTCTCCTGCCCTTTGCAACGGGCGATCAAAGGAGAGACAGAATGCGAGCGCTTCACTACCGGTGTTCGTCATTGTCACCGTCCGTGCCTCCTCCGCTCCTCGCGGCACTACGACGCTGAGGTCCGGCGGCTCGATCACGAGTTGCGCCCACGCGGGGACGTTGCTGAGGCCACCCAGGCCCAACAACGCCCCCACCACGACGCGGCGTAGGGTCGTCGTCACCATCGCTACCTCACCACCGTGACCTGCTCGGTGAAGCGGTGCTCACCCGCCTCCACGCGCACGAGGTAGACCCCGCTCGGCAGCCGCACGGCGTCGAGCGCCAGTTCGTGCGTGCCTGCCGCGAGCCAGCCGTCGTGGAGCGTCGCCACCTGCCGCCCGAGCACGTCGTAGACCACGACGCGGGACTCGGCGGCCCCGTCGAGCGTGAGCGCCACGGTCGCCTCCGCCTCGCTGCCGAACGGGTTCGGGTACACCGACAGCCCCGGCTCGGCCGCTCCGACCGCCGCCGCCTTCCCACCGAGCACATCGGCCACCGCAGCGGCCGGTGCGCCACGGGCACCGCCCCCCTCCGCGTCCGCCCCACGCCCGGCGTAGTGCGCCGCCAGCACTGAGAGCCCCCGCGCAGCGCTCCCGTCCGGCTCGCTCGCCGCCACCGCCGCCACGAGTGCCCCCGCTTCGGCATACCGACCGGCCTGCGCCTCCAGCGAGGCCTCGACCAGCGCGAGCACCCGGAGCACCGCCGGCCCCTCCACGCGCGGACGCCACCCCGAGATCGCCGTCGCCGCCGCCTCGTAGCGCTCGCCCGTGAGGGCGTCCACCACCCCGACTTCGAGCGCGGCCTCGGCCGTGGCGCGCAGCCCCTCCGGGAGGTTGGGGTTGTTCAGCCGACCTCGGAGCGCACGCAGCAGCCCGAACGAGGTCGCATGCTCACCCTCCGCGTCGGCCCGGTCCCGCCGGTGGAGCGCTCCGAGCCGGCGGACCAGCCCGGCCGCTTCCTCGCTCGCGGGGTCGGCGGCGAGGGCGGCGCGGATGGCGCGGATCGCGGCCCCGAGCCCCCCGCGCTCGGCCGTCTCCGTCGAAACGGCGATCTCGAACCCAGCGCTCCGGCTCTGGCTGCACGGGAGGGGGTCGCCGGGGTCGGGCGGGTCGATGGGATCGCACGCGAGCGGGAGCGTGGTGTCCACGTACCCGGTGACGGAGCCGGCGGGCGGGGGTCCGCCCGTGCCCCAGTAGACGACGTTCGCGTCCACGGCCGGATTCGAGGGGCTCCCGAACCCGAGGCTCGTGACGAGGACGCCGCCGGAGGCGTCGAAGATCGCGTTGTCCCCTGTGAGCCCGGTGTCGTCGCCTGCGAAGGCGAACCCGCTGGCGTAGACGTAGAGCTCCTCGTCGGCGTTGTGCGCCACCCGGTTCAGCCCAATGGCATCTGACGGGCTGAGGAAGAAGTCGCCGCCGGCCGTGACGAAGGCCCCGGTCCCGCCCGCGACGCCGGTGCCGTTGTCGAGGACGAAGTTGAACCGGAACGGGTCCGCGAGCGCGTTCGAGAGGTAGAGCCCGTCGCCGCCGTTCCCGCTGATCTCCGTGCCCGTGATGAAGGCGTTCGCATCCGTGAGAAAGACCCCTGCCCCCGTGTTGTCGCGGACGACGGCGTCTACGAGGTCGAGGTCGCCACGGCAGGAGGTGAAGCACGGGCACGAGGCCCCGTAGCACGCGATGAACCCGCCCTCGACGCCGGTCCCGTTCTGCTCAATCACGCTCCCGCTGACGACGGTGCCGCCGGAGGAGCGCACGTCGAGGCCGGTACCGTTGAGTTGGAGCGTGGAGTTCGCAATCGTCGCCGTGCCGGGGTCGTAGACCGTGACGCCGGTAGCGGCGTGCTCCACGGTCGCGCCGTCGAAGTCGAGCGTGCCGTCGGCGATGATCCCGCCCCAGCCCTGCCCTGTATCGAGCTCGGTGAACGTCGTGCCGTCGGCGTTGAGCGTCCCCTCCACGATGAGGTGGGTGCCGGGGGCGAAGTTAAGCGTGACAGCTCCGAGGTTCCACGTTTCCCCGGCCGGGATCGTGGCATCCTGGGCGAGGGTCCCACCGTATTGCTCCAGCGTCCGAACGAGTGCTCTATAGGCGTTGACGCGGCCGTAGCCGGTGTACTGGTTCCACGAGAGGCTCTCTCCCGTCTGGGGATCGGTGTAGAAGAACGAGTCGGGCCGCTCGTTCTGGTCCACCTTCTCCGCCGAGCGCGTGATGATGTCGTAGACCTTATCGACGCGGAGGGTCGGATTGATCGAGAGCACGAGCGCGGCCAAGGCCGCCACGATGGGGCTGGCGTAGGAGGTGCCGGAGCACGTGCCGGGATCAGCCAAGCAGTCTGCTAATCCATGATTCCAGTTTCCGTTTACCAGCGTGGAACGCAGAATTCTCACATTCAACCCTGGTGCCGCTACATCAATAAAAGCCGCCTCGGGATCAGCAAGAGGATCGGCACCGGGGCTGTAGTTGACCCCCTCGAAAAACTCGTCATTCCAGTCGGTGAGAGTAGCAGCGAGCACTTGGCCTTGATACGTGGTTCCGTTCCCCCCATCCAAGTCATCGTAGCTCAGGGCCGCAGGGTATGGTGGACAAGGAGGGGCACCGCACCCGTTGTTGCCACAACTCCCGTTCCCGGCACCTGCCACCACGACAATCCCCATGTTGAGAAAATCCCTCACAAGGCCACTAAACGACTGATCGCCAGGACTCGGATCGTTGTCTTCATACGGATCACCTATAAACACAGTGCTCATGTTGACGACATCTACTTTTCCGTGTGCAGGACTGGTGGGATCGTCGAGTTCCTCGAGTAGTGCCACGAGTCCAAGAGTGTTGGTCCGAAACCCAAATAACTCCACCTCCCATCCGAGACTTGCCACAAAATCGTCATTGTCGGTATGTGCTCCAGCTAGTCCAGCAACTGCGGTCGCATGCCTAGTGCCTTGAACAAAGGCATCCAGCACTGTCAATTTGCTCTCGAGATCGTCATGGGTATCGACAAGCTCGCGGTCTTCACCGAAGCGATCCAGGATCGCAATTCCCACCGGTCGAATCGGGTCCGTCCCTCGTGTGATGTCCCACGCCTTCGCCGCCTCAACCGTCGGCAGACTGTACTGGTTGCCGTTCTCGTACTCCGGGTCGTTCGGCGGCGCGTCGAGGTCCGGGAAGTCTGGCGTGTCGGGGACCTCGCAACCGCCCATGTCATTGAGGGGGAGGGTTACCTGAGGCCTCTCGGCGTAGGCTACCTCCTGAAGCTTCTCGAAGTCGCCGATTACGTCGGCGAGCGGTAGGGGCGTGTCGAACCACACCTCGAAGAGCTGGGAGTAGTCGGAAATGGCGACGGTGACTCCCGTCCGCTTGTTCACGCGGAGGGTGTCGCCCCACGTGATGCTCGGGGCCATCTTCTCGATGGTGTACGTCCCGTAGCGCGCTTCCAGTTGGTCAAAGAGGTCCGTGACGGCCGTGTATCCCGGCCTCACGTCCAGCAAGCTCGCCGTCACCTGCCCCTTTGCTGTATCGAAGACGTGCTCACCGAACTTGACCCGGACGAGCGTCGAGTACAGAGTCCCCTGCGAGTCCTCGAAGATGGGCGCTTCGGCCACGGCGTCCTCAGGCAGATCGACGGGGATGAGCGTCTGCGCCTGCGCCGCGCTCGGGGCGAAGAGCAGCAACAGCGCCGCAACGACTACGCTTCGCAGTGCGAGAAAGCCCGAACAGAGACTTGCCCCCCCCCGGTTATTTTCGTAAAGAGCTTCGATGCCGTAGCGCGTATCCACGTACATGATGACCTCGCCGTTCGTATGAGCAGATGTGTGTAGAGTATAAAGGCTTCGCCATACCGTGTCAAGGAAGGATGAAGCGAGCCTACCGCGACAGCCGCCTCGTGCTCCAGAACCCCGCCGACGCCGCCGTCTCCGCTAAAGCGGTCCCGACCGAGACGCCGGCAGAAGGGTAGCAGTTCGTTGTTCGTGCGAGCAGCGGCATCTGTGGGTCGAGCACCTCTGCGACCTACTCACCACGGTCCCCGACCGTATATTCCGGGTCGAAGCCGAGACGCGGCCTCCTCCCTTTCGGATCGACCGACCCCGCACGTGAGCCGATCCTCGACTCGCTCCCCTGCCAAAAGCACCAAGCGGCGCTCCCCCAAGCGTGACGCCGCCCTCGTCTCCAGTCAGCGCAAGAAAGAGGTGTTCGGGCTCGTCCTCATGGCCCTCGCCCTCCTGCTGACCCTCGCGCTCGTCAGCTACGATCCCGCCGACGATGCGCTCGCCCGCGCCTTCTCGTGGAGCGACGCGGTCGACCCGCGCGGAAATCAGGCGCAGAATGCCCTTGGGCTCGTCGGCGCGACGTTCGCCTACGGCCTCATCCCGCGCCTCCTCGGCTACCCCGTCATCCTGCTCGCCGTGCTCCTCGGCGTGTGGGGCTACGTCTTCTTCCGCCGCAAGACGACGGTCTTCCTCCCGCTCCTGAGCGCCCTCGCCGTCGTCGCCACACTCCTCGCCTCGACGTTCTTCGGGTGGTTCGCGGATGGAGCCAGCCCAACGCTCGCGCTCTGGAGCGGCGACGTCGGACTCGGCGTGGCCGGGTGGATGCAGCAGGTGTTCGGTGCCGCGGGCTCGTTCATCCTCCTCACCCTCTTCGCCGCCGTCACTGTCCTGCTCATCGTCGACCACGACATCCAGGTCACCCTCGACCGGATCGAGGAGTTCGTAGCCTCCCTCCGTGGCCGCACGGAGGCGCGGTGGGTGGACGCGAAAGCCGCCCACGCCGAGCGCGTACAGAAGCGCGCCGCTCTCCTCGCCGAGCGCCGCGCGGAGCGAGAGACGAAGCAGCGCGAGAAGCTGAAGCGGGAGAAGGAACGGGAGCGGGAGCAAAAGGCAGAGCGGACGCGCGGAGGCGAGGAGAGAAAGCCCGAGCCGCGCCCGGTCGCCGCGCCTCCGCCGCCCATCCCTGCACCGCCCGATGACGACGAAGTGCTGAACGACGTGTTCGCCGAGCGTCGCACGCCGGCCAAGCCAAGCCCGCGCCCCGTCTCACCTCGGCCTGAGCCGCCGCTCCACGTCCAGGGCCCGGTGCAGGAAGCGGAGGGCGATCTCGAAGCGCGCCAAAAGCAGCCCGACGCCGCCGTCCTCTCGTACTCCTTCCCCCCCATCGACCTCCTCGACGAGCCCGACAGCTCCGCCGGCGTCGACTACGACGAGATCGAGGACAACAAGCAGGTGCTCCTCGACAAGCTGGAGACGTACAAAGTCGAGATCACCGAGATCAACGCCGTCGTCGGGCCGAC
The DNA here is from genome assembly GCA_038232935.1 of Rhodothermales bacterium. Classification (GTDB taxonomy): domain Bacteria; phylum Bacteroidota; class Rhodothermia; order Rhodothermales; family JANQRZ01; genus JBBSMX01. The sequence goes on from JBBSMX010000007.1 coordinate 11,004, forward strand.
GGTCACGCGCTACGAGCTGACGCCGGCACCGGGCGTGCGGATCAGCCGCATCACCGCGCTCGAAGACGACCTCGCGATGGCGATGGCGGCGCCCGGCATCCGCATCCTCGCCCCGATCCCCGGCAAGAGCGCCATCGGCGTCGAGATCCCGAACCGGCACCGCGAGCTCGTCCGCCTCCGCAGCGTGCTCTCGACGGCGCGGTTCACGGACGCGAAGATGGAGCTGCCCGTCGCCCTCGGCAAGAACATCCAGGGCGAGGTCAGCATCGAGGACCTCTCGAAGATGCCGCACCTGCTGATCGCGGGCGCGACGGGCGCGGGCAAATCTGTGGGCTTGAACGGCCTCGTAATCGGGCTCCTCTACGCCTGCCGCCCGTCCGACCTCAAGTTCGTGATGATCGACCCGAAGAAGATCGAGCTCGGACCGTACCAGCAGCTCCTCGACCATTTCATCGCGATGCCGGAGGACGCCGAGGACCCGATCATCACCGACTTCATGCAGGCCGCGGCCGTGCTGAAGTCCTGCGAGCGCGAGATGGAGGACCGCTACGACCTCCTCGCCGAAGCGGGCGTGCGCGGCATCCGCGAGTACAACGAGAAGGTCCGCAAAGGCCAGCTCGATCCCGAAGACGACCACCGCCACCTCCCCTACATCGTCGTCATCATCGACGAGCTGGCTGACCTCATGATGACCTCGGGCAAGGAGGTCGAGCCGCCCATCGCGCGCCTCGCGCAGATGGCCCGCGCCGTCGGGATCCACCTCGTCCTCGCGACGCAGCGACCGAGCGTGGACGTCATCACCGGCCTCATCAAAGCCAACTTCCCGAGCCGCGTCGCCTTCCAGACCTCGTCGAAGATCGACTCGCGGACGATCCTCGACTCCGGCGGCGCGCAGCAGCTCGTCGGCAACGGCGACCTGCTCTACATGAACGGCAGCCGGATGGAGCGGCTGCAAGGCCCGTTCGTCTCGAACGAGGAGATCGAGCGGATCGTGACGTTCATCGGCGGGCAGAAAGGGGCCGGCCCCTACCTCCTCCCGCCGATGAGCACGGAGGAGGACAGCGTGCTCGGCCCGACCTCGGAGGAGGACCGCGACGACCTGTTCGAGGACGCCGCGCGCGTGATCGTCCGCAGCCAGCAGGGCTCGGTGTCCCTCCTCCAGCGCAAGCTCTCCGTCGGCTACACCCGCGCCGCCCGGATCGTGGACCAGCTCGAAGAGGCCGGCATCGTCGGCCCGTTCGAGGGCTCGAAAGCGCGGCAGGTCCTCGTCGGCGACGAACAGGACCTCGACCTGTTGCTCAACGGCGAGCCGGAGGAGGAAGACAGTGGACAGTGAGCAGAAGAACGTGGACAGAGAAGGGACTGCGACGTTTAGCACCGAGTCACCGTCCACCGTCCACCGTCCACCGTCCACCGCCGTCCTCGGCATCCTTGGCGGCGGGCAGCTCGGGCGGATGACGGCGCTCGCGGCGATCCCGCTCGGCGTGCGCGTGCGCTTCCTCGTTCCGAAGCCATCCGGCCCCGTCGAAGGGCTCGGCGAGGTCATCGTCGCGGACTGGACCGACCCCGAGGTGCTCCGCGCCTTCGCCGCCGACTGCGACGCCGTGACCGTCGAGAGCGAGTGGGGCCCGGCGGACGCGCTGGCCGAGGTGGTGCCCGAGGGCACGGCGCTGTGGCCGGATCCCGAAACGCTCCGGATCATCCGCGACAAAGGGCGGCAGAAGCGCACGCTCCGCGACGCCGGCCTGCCCGTCCCCGACTTCCGCTGCTGCCCGACGCTCGCCGACGCGCTCGACGCGGCCGAGGGCTTCGGCTACCCCGTCGTGCTGAAGAAATTCCGCGGTTCGTATGACGGCTACGGCAACGCGACGGCCCGCACGCCCGACGACCTCCGCGCCGCGTGGCCCGACCTCGCTGCGGACGACGGGCTGCTCGTCGAGGCGTGGGTGGCGTTCCGGCAGGAGTTGACCGTGATCGTGGCCCGGCACCCGGACGGCTCGCACGTCACCTACCCCATCGCGTACACCGAGCAGCGTGACCACCGCTGCCACGCCGTCGTCGTCCCGGCCGACGTGTCCGGCGCGGCGGCCGAGGAGGCGCGGCGGGTCGGCCTCAGCGCCGTCGAGACCGTCGGCGGCGTCGGGATCACGGCCGTCGAGTTGTTCGAGACCGAAGCGGGCGAGATCCTCGTCAACGAGCTCGCGCCGCGCCCACACAACACGGGGCATTACACCATCGAGGCGTGCTCGGCGTCGCAGTTCGAGAACCACGCCCGCGCCGTGCTCGGCTGGCCGCTCGGCGACCCCACGCTGCGCGTGCCGGCTGCCGTGATGGTCAACGTGCTCGGCCATCACGAGGGGCGACCCCGAACCAATGGCCTCGCCGAAGCGCTCGCCGTGCCGGGCGTCTCCGTTCACCTATACGGCAAGCAACGTGTCCGCGCGAACCGCAAGATGGGCCACGTCACCGCTACCGGCGACGACCCCGCCGAGACCCGCGCCCGCGCCGAGCGCGCAGCCTCTCTCATCCAGCTCTGACCGATTCCATGTCCTCCTCTCCTCTCGTAGGCATCGCGATGGGCAGCGAGTCCGACCTCCCGACCATGCAGGCCGCCGCCGACGTGCTCGATGAGTTCGACGTGCCCTACGAAATGCGGGTGCTCTCAGCCCACCGGACGCCGGACCGGATGACGGACTACGCGAAGTCGGCGCGGGAGCGGGGGCTTCGGGTGATCGTCGCGGGCGCGGGCGGGGCGGCACACCTGCCGGGGATGATCGCGGCGAGCACGACGCTCCCCGTCATCGGCGTGCCCGTCCAGACGCGGAGCCTCAACGGGCTCGACTCGCTCCTCTCGATTGTGCAGATGCCGGGCGGCGTGCCCGTCGCGTGTGTCGCCATCGGCGGGGCGAAGAACGCCGGCCTCCTCGCCGTGCAGATCCTCGCCGTCACCGACGAGGGCCTCGCCCTCGCCCTCGACGGGTTCCGCACGTCGGAGATCGGGCGTGTAGCGGGAATGGACGAGCGTGTGAGGAAAAAAGGGTAAAGGGTAACAGGAGTGAGTGGGTGCGGTCGTCGGTGCCGCAATCGCTCGACACGCTACCCTTTACCCTTCACACTTTACTCCAGAAACAGCTCGATGGTGCGCTCGGCGGTGCGGCCGGAGAGCGTATCGCGGACGCGGAGCGTGAGGGTGTAGAGCCCAGCTTCCTGGTCCTCGGCGTTGATGATCGTGTAGGTCGCGTCGTCCGGGCCGGTCCCGCCCGCCTCGAACTCGACCGACACGCCGCCGTCGTCCCCGCCGAACACGCGCTTCGCCAGCCGGGTGATGCCGGACGACGTGTCCTTCGGCTTCAGCGTCACCTCGACGGCATACTGGTTTTGCCCGTCAGCATTCTCGTCGAGGTTATAGGTCTCGAAGTAGAGGTAGATCGGCTGCGCGTTGCTGAAGACACTCCACGGGGCGGGCTGCATCACGAAATCGCCGCGCCGAACGCGGCCCCCGCTAACACCGTCTTCGCCCGCCTCGTAATCCTCCTCGACCTGGTAAGCCAGCATGAGGTCGCTCACGTCGAAGCGGCCATCGCTGAAGTCGGGCACGTCCACGGCGCGGCGCTGCGCGGCCTCAGCCCCACCTCCTGCCGTCTCGAACTCGACCGATACCGTGGCCGGGCCTGGCTCCGCTTCCATCGGCTGCGTGTCCGTCCAGAGCTTGGCCTCTTCGAACGAGACGACCTGGTCCGTCTTCAGCCCGTACAGCGTCCGCCGTCGCTCCACGACCACGTCGCGGTTGTCATTGATGAGGAACGCGCCGGTCTTCACCGTGAGGTTCACGAGGTCGCCGCTGAGATCGGCCTGGTCGCCGAGGGGGATGCCGTAGTTGACGTACAGGTCGGTCTTGCCCTCTCCGCCCTTGAAGGCGGTAACGAGGTAAGGAATGCGGACCTCGCGGCCGGGGGCGTGGTACGCGTAGCGCTCGGGCTGCTCGCGAAAGGTCTCACGGGCGATCATCTCGTAGTCCATCGCCTCGGCGAAGCGGACATCGGTGTCGGCGAAGAAGTCGGCCGGCGGCGAGTAAAGTCGGTATTCCCCGTTTCGGAGCGGGTCCTCGAAGACGAACTTGAAGTCGCCGTAGTCCCACACGTTGAAGAGGTTGGAGCGATCCGCCATGTCGAAGCGCTCGCCGAACTGCCGGCCGGACTCGATCTCCGTGGCCAGGGCGGCGAGGCCAAAGCCGGCGATGACCTCGCCGAAGTCGCCTGTGATCGTGACGTCAGAGAGCGGAGGGCCGTAGCGGACGACGAGACGGCCGCGTTGGGTCTGCCAGCCGCGGAGGCCGATCTCGGGCGCGGCGTAGAGCAGGTCGGCGTGGACGAGCCGGGCGTAGTGTTCGAGCTTACGCTCGTTGTAAGGCGTGAGGTAGCGGGGATTCTGGCTGGTCCAGTACCGCGAGGCGAAGCCCACGGGGTCCTCGCGGAAGCGGGCCTGATCCTCGTCGGAGAGGATAAGCGTGAGGTCCTCGAAGGCCGCTCGCTCATCGTCGCCCATGAGCGCAAACGCCTTATCGAAGCTCTTCGCCGCCGCGTCCGACCGGCCGAGCCGCTGGTTGGCGAACCCGAGATAGGCCCACATCTGGGCGTCCTCGGGGAAGAAGACGAGCATCTGGCCGAGCATCTCGAGCGCGTCGCCATAGGCCTCATTGAGGGTGTAGATCCGCATGAGGTGGTCGTAGACCGGACGGCGGCGCGGGTCGTACTGAAGCGCCTTTCGGAGGTGGCCGATGGCGGCGTCATAGGCCCGATCAGCCCGGCCGCTGAGGTCGAGGACGCCGGCCCCCTGCGCTTTGAGCGTGGCGATGTCGAACCGATCTGCTAGATCGATAGCCGACGCGGCGCCGAAATCGGTGGGGGCAATCCGGGCCTGAGAAGAAATGGCAGTCGTCGCCGAGCCGGAGCCTGGTGCCGGCTCTCCGATAATGAGCTCACCGCTACCCTCGGGGTCGTCATCGGCGAAATCGTAGCGGTCGCCGGGGAGCGTGAGCGTCGGGAGCGCGATGGCGTTGCGGTACTGCCAGAAGTCGCGGATGTATGTCGCCCCGAGCTCCTCGTGCGCGAAGGCGTTCGTCGAGTCGACAGAGAGGATCTGCTGGGCGAGCGCGCGCCGCTGCTCCTGCTGGACCAGCTCGGCGAGGTTGTTCCACGACGGGAGCCGGAGCTGCTGGAGCTGGGCCACCATGTATTCGATGTTGTCCGGATCCAGCTCGCGCGCCTGCCCGATGGCCTTCCCCGCCTCCCCTTTGTCGAAGAGAGGCGATTCGTAGTAGATCCGCGAGAGCATGTAGTACGCCTCCGCGTTGCTGCCGTCGGCTTCGATGGCGCGCTCGAAGGCGGCTTTGGCTTCCTCGAACCGGTCGCCACGGAAGGCCTCGATACCCTCCTCGACGAGTTGCCGCGAGGTGGCGGACACGGTCGTAGTACCCGTTTGGGCGTCTCCCTGGGCGAAGGCGGGAACTGCTCCCACCGCGAGGGCGACCAACATCGTGCAAAGGGTAAGGGCTCGCTGCGTCATCGTAGGTACCTGCATATCTGGGAACCGCTCGGCGGCGGTAGGCGGCGTACACGCGGGCTCAACCGGGCTGTTCCTCCCCCGGCAACCGCGCGCTTCGCCGCTATTCGAGAAACAGATCGGCGCTCCGCACTAGTGCCTCCCCGGTGACGAGGTCGCGGAGGCGGAGGGTGAGGACGTACGGGCCGGGCAGCTGACTGCTCGCGCCGAGGACGACGTACTCGCTGAGGTCGCGGCCCCGAGCGCTCCCCTCGAACTCCACGGCGACGCCGCGCTCGCGCCGGCCGAACAGCCCCTGCGCCAGCTTCGCGAGCCCGGTCGCCGTGTCTTTGGGACGGAGCGTGACTTCGATGGCATAGCGGTTATACTCGTCGTCGGCCGGGGTCAGGTTATAGCCCTCGACATAGAGGTAGACCGGCTGCTCGGTCCCGAACACGCCCCACGGGGCCGGCTCGATGCGGAAGCCGTTGCGCACGACCCCGCCCGCCGCCTCTCCCTCCGCTTCCTCGATGGCATACGCGAGCAGGAGGTCGCTCGCGCTGAACCCCGCCGCGTAGTCCGGCAGCACGAGCGCTTTCCGCCGGAAACCGATCTTCCCCGTGGCCGCCTGCTCGAACTCGACGGCCAGCTCGTAGGCACCGGGGGCAGCGTTTAGCTCAAAGTCATCCGTCCACAACGTCGCGTCATCGTACGCATGTACCTCCGCCGGTCGCCCCCGCTCCACGGTGCGGCGGCGCTCGGCGACGACCTCGGCGTTGGAGTCCAGCAGGAAGGCTCCGCTGCGGAGATCGAGCCGCTCCCCCCCTGCCTCAACCGGCACCCCGTAGCGGACGAGCACGTCCACGCCGCCGCGCTCGCCCCGGAACGTGGTGGCGAGGAACGGGAAGCCGACGCGCTCGGGCGGCGCGTAGTCGAACCGCTCGGGCATCCGGTTCATCAAGCTGTGGGCACGCGTGACCTCGTCCTCGCCCTTCGCGGAGCTCCAGAAATCGTAGTCCCCGCCCCGGAAGGCGTCCTCGAAGAGGAGGGTGAAATCGTCGTAGACCCAGCGGTTGTACCGGCTGAAGTCGCGGGCCATGATGTCGTTGCTGAGCCACGTGACCTCGGTGCGCGGCAGCCCGTAGCGGACGGCGACCTCGCCTTTGACCGATTCCCAGCCTCGCCGCCCGGTCCGGGTGTCGGCGAAGAGCAGGTCGGCGAGGGCGAGGCGGGCGATGTGCTCCAGCTTGCGCTCGTTCTGCGGCGTGAGCAAGCGGGGGTCTCTGCCGCGCCAGAACGTCCCGACGAAGGCGACCGAATCGGTGGCGACCGAATCGGCTTCGTCCGGGCTGAGCAGTAGGGCGACGCTCTCGAATGCGTGGCGCTGCAAGTCGGGCATTCCGGCGAGGGACCGGGTGAACGCTTCGTCGGCTTCGGCGATGTGGACGGCGCGGTAGAGGGCGAGCCCGAGGAAGAGGTCGGCGTCGGGATCGTCGGTACGGGCGGCTTTCATCCGCCGCGCGGTTTCAAGCAAGCCGGCGTCGTCGCGAGCAGCGGCATACGTGCGGAGGAGGAGGCGGTAGGCCGAGGCACGCTCCGGCTCGGAGGCGAGGGCGCGGTCGAGGTGCTCGTGGCTGCGGCGGAGGGCGCGGTTGGCGGCCCCGCTCATCCCCCGCTCGGCGGCGGTGTCCCAGCCGCCGCGCCGGTCGGCGAGGCTGCGGCGCCAGTCGAACTCGAGAAAGTAGGCGAGCGCGCGTTCCTCGTTGGCAATCGCGCTCCCCGCGTCGAGCGTGAGGATGTGGCGGGCGAGCGTTGCGCGGCGGCTGTCGGCTATGCTGAAGGCGCGTTCTTCGGACAGCTCGTGCTGGAGCTGCCGGAGCCGGGTTTCGAGAAAGCGCGGGTTCTCCGGCTCCGCTTCGACGGCGCGCTCGGCGTGGCGACGGGCGAGGCGCTCGTCGTGCAGCGGCCCGTCGAGATAGACGAGGGCCAGCAGGTGGTTCGCCTCGGCGTTCTTCCGGTCCCGCGCGATCACGTCAGCGAGGAGCGCAGCAGCTTCGTCGAACGCGCCCTCCTCGTAGGCCGCGACGGCCTCGGCCAGCGGCCCGTCCTGCTCCGCGCCCCCTGGCTGCGCGAGCGCGACCACAGGCATCAGCACCGCGAAGAGGAGAAGGCAGCAGCGCATGGGCGGACGGTGGAGGATGGGATAGTATACGATCCCCTTTCGCGCGCCCGATGTCAAGCCGCCCGCCGCGAACGGTCAAAAAGACGGGCACAAGTGCACGTTCTCGTGCCCCACCGGTCAAGCGGACCGAAGCCGAGGCCATCGAGCGGATCACGCTCGTGCGCCAGGGCGTGAGAGCCCCATGCCGCAGCGTATTCCAAGTACGAAAGCGCTCCTCACGGGTCTGACCTTCGTGGTCGGGCTCGCGGGGGGCGCTGTTCTTGTGAGCGCTCCGGCACAGGCGCAACTCGTCGTGGAGCCCGCAGCCCTGAGTGTGACGGTGCCGCAGTACGAGACCGAGACGCGGGCGATAACGCTGACGAACACCGGAAGCGAGGCGCTCTCGTTCTGTCTCAACTTTGACCGCCCGTTGCAGCGAGTGGAAGGGATGGCGCGTTTGGCCGGTGGTAGTGCGCCCTGCGGGAACTACGGCGAGGTACTCTATCGTCTGGATGAGGACGGTGCCAGCGAACTGGGGTGGGACCCCTCCGGGATCACGATGACGCCGGAGGGCCGACTCTTCACGAGCTCATCCTCGGGTTTTCCCTGGCGCACGTTCTAGCTAACGGCCGACCTCCAACTCATCCGCTCGTTCGAGCATCCCCACGTCGCCGAGCTCACGCCGTTCTCGTCCACGCGGGGGATGGGGCTGTACTAGGTAACGGTCTGGTGGCTTAGTCTCCACTATGACCCGACGACGACGCAGACTCCCGCGTGCCACCCAGCGACGGCTCATCGAGCACTTCGTCGCCGGCACCACGGCACGCACGGCGGCGGACCTCGTCGGCGTCAACCGCAACTCCGCCCGACTCTACTACCACAAGCTCCGCGAAACCATCGCGGAGCGCATTGCAAGCGAGAGTCCCTTCGAGGGGGAAGTCGAAATCGATGAGAGCTACTTCGGAGGGCATCGCAAGGGCAAGCGAGGACGAGGAGCCGCAGGCAAGATCGTCGTCTTCGGTATCCTCAAACGCGGCGGGCGCGTCTACACCGCTGTCCCGGCCAACCTCAAGCGCGCGACGCTGCTGCCGATCATCCGCGAGCCTCCCCTCCCGAGGGAGGGGAGGCTCGAGCCGGACTCGGTGGTCTACACCGACGGCTTCAGCGTCTACGACACGCTCGACACCTCGGGGTTCGCGCACTACCGGATCGACCACTCCGAGGGGTACGTGGACTACGACGCTAACGGTCGTGTGGCTCATATCAACGGGATCGAGAATTTCTGGAGCCAAGCGAAGCGGCATCTCCGGCGGTATAATGGGATCCCGAAGGCTCATTTCGAGCTGTTCTTGAAGGAATGCGAATGGCGGTTCAACTATGGGCCGCCGCACGAACTGCGGAAGACGCTACTGAGCTGGACCGTTATCTAGGCCAGCCCCCGGGGGATTACCTACGATCTCAGTACACGACAAAACCAAGACCGGGCGCGGTCGAGGGATAGCTTGAAGCTCGCCAGAGCCAAAGCCCTCCCAGACCGCTGCCCGATCCATGAACCAGTCTACGGCCCTCCTCGACGTGCTGCAAGAGCACTTCCCCATCCACCGTGCCCGCGCCCGCTTCCTCGCCGCCTTCGTGCTCGCGCTCATCCGCGTGCGCAGCGTCGATCTCAGCCAGGTCGCCCTCGCGCTCAACGCCGACGCTCAGCCCGCCTCGAACTACCGCCGCATCCAGCGCTTCTTCGCCGACTTCGCCCTCGACCAGCGCCTCGTCGCGCGCCTCGTCGTGGGGCTGCTCCCGTGCCTCGTCGCGCGCCTCGTCGTGGGGCTGCTCCCGTGCCCGCCGGGGGGGTACCTCGTCAGCCTCGACCGTACCGAGTGGAGCTTCGGGCGGGCACACACGCGCGTGCTCGTGGCAGCACTCTGCTGGCGCTCGATGGCGCTGCCGGTAGCATGGGCCGTCGTGCCCGGACGCGGCAACACCGACATGGCGCTGCGTCAGCGTGTACTCGACCGGCTCTTCGCCGTCGTTGCGCCCGAGCGTGTCGGATGCCTCGTGGCCGACCGCGAGTTCATCGGGCGGCGGTGGTTCGGCTGGCTCTGCGCGCGGGGCGTCCCCTTCGTGATCCGCGTCACGCACAACGCGGTCGTGCCGACCCCCGATGGCTGGCGCGACGTGGCTCACTACTTCCGGGGCCTGCGGTGCGGCGAGCCCCGTCTCTTGCGCCACCGCCGGACGCTCTACGGACACAAGCTCTCGGTGGCCGGGGTGCGCCTGAGCAAGAAGCCGGGCGACTACCTCATCGTAGCGAGCAACCGGCGCTTCCGGGGCCGGCTGGCCGATCCGCTCGGTCTTTATGGGGCGCGGTGGCAGATCGAGACGCTCTTCGGCGCGATGAAGAGCCGGGGCTTCGACCTGGAGGCGACGCACCTGCGCCACCCCGAGCGCATTGAGCGGCTGGTGGGGTTGGTAAGCGTGGCGTTGGCGTGGGCTCACCGGGTAGGGGAGCACCTGGCTGAACTCAAGCCGATCCGTCGGAAGAAGCACGGGCGTAGGGCCATCAGCCTGTTCCGCTACGGCCTCGATCACCTGCGGAGAATGCTCTTGAGCGGACGCGATCATGGCGAGTTCAGACGCTGTCTCCTACTTTTGTCGTGTACCTAGACCTACGATACACAGAATGGAACGATCTGGTGGATGAACGGGGAGCGCACCTCGGTAAACGGGCAGATCGTGACGCGGCGCGTGCTCCTTCTCGAAGGGAACCTCGACGGGGAAGAAACCGGCCGCCGCATCGAGATCGTCCCGCCGGATACCCCCCTCGAAGATTTCAGCCCAGGGGGGCTCAGCTACGAGCCGGCCACGGACCTCTTCTACTTCAACGGGCAGGAGGGGGAGCCCGAGACGCGGAAACTCTGGGCGATGGACCGCATGGGCACCCTTGCCGAGGGGTATCCCCTCCGACCCGAGCCCTACCCCCCGCCTGCACTGATCGGGAGTCCTGAAGTCCACGGCGGTGCGGAGGGTGGATCGGAAGGCGTGCGCGTGGAGTTCGCCGTCTACCCCACTTTCGACGCGCCCGGCTTCGACCGGGTCGTGGTCGTGGACCGCTGGGGGAACAGCGAGGGCGAGGCGTTGGAGACGCCGGTACCCGACGCGCTCTTCGAAGCGGGCGGAGCCGGCGTACGAGGCAACCCGCTCCGCAGCCGGACGGACCCCAACGGTGTGATGTACCTGACGTTCAACAACTTTGACCACCGGGGCATCGTCGGCGTCCGCCCGCATCCGCTGCCGCCGTCGTGGCTCGTGGTGGACTCGGGCACCGAGCCGGAGGCGGCGTGGGACGGGACACTCGGGCCGGGCGAGAGTCGGGAGATCACGCTGACATTCCGGCCGGGGATGCGAGCGGTGGGCACGTAAACGGCCACGCTGCAAGCGTTCACCGCGGCGACGGGCGAAGCGGTGGAGGTGCCTCTAACGCTGGAAGTGACGCAGGGGACGGTGAGCGAAGAGGCGGGCGCGGTGCCGGAAGTGTCGGCGCTCGTGGTATATCCGAACCCGACGAACGCCTCTGCGACGGTCGCGCTCACGGTCGCGGCGGCCTCCGACGTGCGGGTGTCGGTCTACGACGTGCTCGGCCGAAGGGTGGCCGTGCTCGCCGAGGGGCCGCTCAACGCCGGGACGCACCGCTTCGCGCTGGACGGCGCGGGGCTTCCGACAGGGGTGTACGTCGTGCGTGCCGAGGGCGGGGCGGAGCCGCTCGTCCGGCGGATCACGCTCGTGCGCTGAGCTACGCCCGCACCACGCGGGCGAACCGCCGCTTGCCGACTTTCAGCACGAGCGGGGCGGCGGAGAGGTCCACGTCGAAGAACGGGTCCGTCACCTTCTCGTCGTCGAGCGAGACGGCGTTTTGCTGGACGAGCCGCCGCGCCTCGCCGTTGGAGGCCGCGAAACCTGCCTGCCGCACGAGGTCGATGATCCCCACCGTGTCCCCTTCGATGGGCAGTTCGTCGAGGTCGTCGGGCACGCCGCCCTGAATCACGGTCTGCTCGAAGTGACGGCGGGCGGCGTCGGCGGCCTCTTCACCGTGGTACATCCGCACAATCGTCCACGCGAGGTCGTGCTTGGCGTCGCGCGGATTCGCGTCGGCGAACCGTTTCAACTCGGGCAGCCGCTCGGTCGGCGCGTCGGTGGCGAGCTCGAAGTAGCGGTAGATCAACTCATCGGGGATCGAGAGCGTCTTGCCGTACATCTCCTCCGGCGGCTCGGCGATGCCGATGTAGTTGTCGAGCGACTTCGACATTTTCTCGACGCCGTCGGTGCCTTCGAGGATCGGCATCGTGAGGCAGACCTGCGGCTCCTGCCCGGCCGCGCTCTGGATGTCGCGCCCCACGAGCAGGTTGAACGTCTGGTCCGTCCCGCCCAATTCCACGTCCGCCTTCAGTTCGACGGAGTCCTGTGCCTGCGCGAGCGGGTAGAGGAACTCGTGGACCGAAATCGGCTCGCCCGCTTTGTAGCGGTTCTCGAACTCGTCGCGCTCCAGCATCCGGGCGACGGTGTAGCCCGAGGCGAGCTTGATGACGTCGGCGAACGACATCGCACCGAGCCAGTCGCCGTTGTACCGGATGATCGTCTTGTCCGGGTCGAGGATTTTGGACGCCTGCTCGAAGTAGCTCTGCCCGTTCTCGCGCGTCTCGTCCATCGTGAGGGCGGGCCGCGTCTTCGACTTCCCGCTCGGGTCGCCGATCATGGCCGTGAAGTCGCCGACGATGAGGACGGCTTGGTGGCCGAGGTCCTGAAACTGCCGGAGCTTGCGGAGCACGACGGCGTGGCCGAGGTGGAGGTCCGGCCGGCTCGGGTCGCAGCCGAGTTTGACGACGAGCGGCTTGCCCGTCGTCTCGGCCCGCTTCAGCTTCTCGACGATCGCGTCGTCGGGGATGATCTGCGCCGTGCCGCGCCGGATCTGGGCGAGCTGCTCGTCGATGGGGGGAAATGTGGGCATGAAATGCTTGAAGTGGGGTGGTCAGAACTGTCATGGCGAGGAGCGAAGCGACGTGGCAACCCCGCAGGGCTCAGCGCAGCTAATCTCCAAAGAAAAGCTCGACCTCGGGAGATTGCTTCGTCAGCCTATCGGCTTCCTCGCAATGACATAGGACTTACGCAGTTGGCAGATGAGCGAGCATAGGGTTCTCCAAGAACGACCGCATCGCCCCGCGGACCACCCGGCACTTCGCCTCGAAGTGGCTCACGCCCGTCCTAAGGCGGTGCACCTCCAGCCGCAGATACGCCCGCACCGAGAGCAGGAGGTGGTTGGCCTGAGCGACGGCCGAGCGTGCCTGCGAGCGCTCGGCCCCGCCGTGCTGCTTCAGCGAGCGGTGGTACGACTCGATCCCCCAGGCCTGCCGCTCCAACTCGGCCCGCTCCGCCTCGGTCGTCTCCAGCCGGCTCGCCGCGTAGTACTCCGCGCGTCCGTCTCGGGACACCGTCGGGAACAGGCGAACCAGCCCGTAGCCCTTAAGCTGCACGACCCGCCCGGCCGGGCCGGGCTCGACCTCCGAGGCGGCGACGTGCCCCGCTCGGTCGGGGTTGACAAGCCGGTTGGCCCGCAGCCGCGTCAGGAAGTGCCAGCCGTGCTCGCGGACGTCCTTGAGGTTCTCGAGGCTGCTGTACCAGCTGTCGAAGAGCACGCAGGCGGGCCGGAAGCCGCGCTCGGCCGCCGTGGCGAGCATCTCGCGGAACTGCTCATTCTTCGTGGTGCCGCCGGAGCGGTAGACCCGGATGTCGCAGGGGATCGCGCCAGCGCCATCGGTCCAGACGAGCGTCTGGAGGTTGATCCCCCAGACGACGGCGCGGTGCTTCCCCGACCAGTGGCGGGTCACGAGCTCGATCCGCTTGGCGTAGGGCTTGTCGAGCGTGGTGTCGTCGAGGACCAGGATGCCCTCGCGGGAACGGACGAACCGGCTCGCCTCCTCCCACAAGGCCGCCGTGTCGGGCGGCTCTCTCGTGAGCAGGCGGGTGAAGGCGTCGTGCGCGGGGGCCTTGTGGGAGGGCGGCTGGCAACGGGCGGCCTCCGTGCAGGAGAAGACGCGCTGGGCGGCCAGGAGGAAGGCGATGTAATCAGCCTCGGAGCAGCGGGGAGCGTTCATGAGAGAGCATGCAGAGGGTGCCGATGAAACGCCCCGGAGCGCCGAGAGTCTCAACTGCCTAACTCCTATGACAGTGTGAAGAGGTTCTGTTAGGGCGTCTAGCCCTCTGTACTCCGTATGCCGTTCTATGCCACCACGCGTGGTCGCGCCAGCCGGAGGTACACCCACGCCGCGACGACGCCGAAGACGATGTGTGAGAAGATGCTCACCCAGTTGCGCGCCATCGCGAACCACGGGAACACCGCAGTAAAGCCGTAGAAGTTGACGAAGTAGAGCCCGAGGCCGAACACCGCGCCGACGAGCAGCGCCATCCCCAATTCCATCCGCCGGATCATGAAGGCGAGCAGGATAGCGAACACGATGGACAAGATGAAGTGAACCACCACCGCCGTCATGATCACACCGAAGTCGAAGGTCGGTGGCGGAGGGGGGTTGGGCAACACGCTCTCGCCCAGAGCGATGGCGGCGATCATGCGGGGCGGCCCCCACGGGCTCCCGCCGAGGAACACCGGCACCATGATCATTTCGAGCATCATAAAGACGAGCCCGGCGATGAGACCTGTCCAGACGGCTGCTTTCCAGTCGGGAGAAGAGGTAGCTATGCGGTCGGCCATGATGAGTACCTGTTGTGTTGATGGGTGAAGACGTGAGAAGAGACTTCTAGATGTATACTCTCAGACCGAATTAACCGGCGCAGGTTCGCAGCGCCTACCCCTGCGATCCGTGGATGTGTCTACTGGCTAGGCGTGAGCGTCACCCGGATCACGCGCTCCACGGGCGGATAGATGTACCCATCGCCCACCTCGCTGATCGGGCGCACGGGTTTGCCTTCAGTGGGGCCCGTGTTCGAGTTGGCCTGCTTCGGCTTGCTGTTGGGTCCCACGCCAGGCTCCTCGTTCACTTCGGTGCCCGCGTCCCAGATCATAAGCCGTGTGGTTACGTCGCCGCTGGTGGGCTGCCCGTCGGCGCCGAAGAGGGCGATCCCCTGCGCGTCCGGGGCGATGAAGAGGTCGTTGGACTGCACGAACATCGTGACCAGCGTCAGCCGGTCGCCCGGAGCAGCCTCGATCGTGAAGTCGTACGCGTCGCCCGGCATCAACGGCGCCGGCTCTGCTTTGCCGGCCGGGGTGTTGAAGACGCCGCTCTGCGCGACATCCGACATGCTCTTGAGCGCCCCCGCCATCTTCATGGGCATCCCGTCCTCGGCGATCTCTTCGAGCCCGTTGCCGCGCGCCTCCTCACCCATCGAGAAGACCGGGGAGGCCCCCTGATAGACGGCATACGCACCCGGCGAGAGCGGGACCGGCTTTCCTCCCTCGGAGGTCTGAAGCGTGTTCGGGGTCGAGACGTCTTCGATGTGGACGGTGAACGAGGTCTTTTCCATCATGGAATCCGACATCGGCATCGAGTCTTCCACCATCGGCTTCCGGGCGCAGCCGGCAAGGAAGAGCAGTCCTGCGGCCATACAAATACAAAGGGGCAGTAGGGCGCGCATAGCGGTACCTCGTGTGGTAGAAGGGCAGGATCGAGCAGAGGGGCGTGCTGTTGCGATGTGACCGCCGGTCGAATGTTGCCCCACTGAAGCGGCAGGGAACTCCGAGCGGGGAAAGCCGCCCCTCCTTTCGGAGAGTGTGTGGGCTCAAGTAAACCCTCCCCTCCACCTCCTATGCATCACGTAACTGTAAAGCGATTGCACACGATACCGTAGCGTGCACCTTCTTCCCGCGCCCGATCCCTCCAACCTCGCCGCTACAGCCAGGACACCTGCCGGCACTCAGCCCTTCGCGGCGTTGAGGTCCCAGCGGTATGCGAACCGGACCTTCGGCTGTGCTTTGATCTCGGCTGCGGTACGGCCTTCGAACAGGCTGCGCAGCCGATCCGCGTTTGGCCGCTCCTCGTCCATAAAGCCGAGCAGGTACTCCCCCGCCGGCTCGCCCACCGCGTCGAAGTCGCTCCCGAACCAGTCAAGCAGGCTGGAGAGAACCGCCTCGCCACCCTCGAAGCGGAAGTGGTGCACGCTGTCCACGAAGTCGCCCATCGCACGGTCCAGTTCGGCGTCTACGTTCGCGGCGGTGAAGGCACGGCTCCGGAGGCGCGGGCACGAGCTCGCCCCGCAGTTGAGCCCGACGTGGACGCGCGGGTCGAACGCGCTGACCCGCAGGGTTTCGAGCGCCGCCGGGCCTTCCTGTCGACGGAGGATCACGTTTTCGATCTGGTCCAGCGTCACGTCTCGCCCCGCCACTCGGACCGGCGTTTTGAAGAACGCATCGAACCCGGCCTGCTCGATATTGGCCGGCGTCCCCTCCTCCAGCACGCGCTCGATCATCTTCACGTTGTAGGCATTCATCCAGAACGCGCGCTTCTCGTCGTCCGTCCCCAGCGTGCTCGCGTCGAACGTCTCGATGGCGGCGACGACCTTATCGAACTCCGCTCGCAGCGATCCGCTGAGGAGGTCGTAGCGGACGAGGCCGTTGTCGGTGACGACCCGCCGGAGGAGGTCGGACCAGTCGTCTTCATACGTGCCCTCCGGTTCGGAGATGCTCTCCGACGCGGGGTCACTCGCGACGGCGATGGCGGTATCCCCTGCTTCGGACGGCGTATTGGCACACGCGGCGAGGGGAAAGCTGACGAGCAGGACGAGCGAGAGCTTCAACATGGCGTAGACGGGGGATAGTCAGAAGCAGCCACGATAACGCATCGTGCAGCGGCAATCCTCACGCAAACATAGCGATGGCACCGAGCCTACTGGGCCGTGCCTGTCAGCCGGAGCGACTTGGCCGGCTGCGTCTCATCGTCCGTGGTGAGCACGACGGCGTAGTCGAAGTTTCCCTCGGCGCTGCCGGCCGGGACGGTGACGCGGATGTCCACGAGGTCGTCGGCGAAGACGGGCGTCGTCGGGTAGATGATCCGGAGTCCTTCGGGGTAGCTCTTGGCGGCGCTGATGCGGATCGGCCGGGTGCCGGCGTGCTGCATCTTGAAGACGTGGGTCACCTGCTGATCCGCCGCGACGGGTCCGAGATCGAACGTGTCCGTGTCGAAGAGGACGTTCCCCTGCGGCGCGCCCGTCGTGAGGGATTGTTGCTCCACGTCGCCTGTGATGTAGAGCGTCTCATCCATCTCTGCATCGCCCGCTTCGGCCGTCACGCGGATGGACTTGCGGAACGGCCCCGGCCGCCCCTGCGAGTTATAGGCGACGACGATCTCGCCCGTCTCTCCCGGCGCAATCGGGTCCGCCGTAAACGACGGCGTCGTGCATCCGCACGACGGGCGGACGGAGCGAATCTTCAGCGGCACCGGCCCATCGTTCGTGAAAATGAAGGTGTAGTCGGGCTTCGCCCCTTCCTGCATCGTGCCGAAGTCGTGCGTGGTAGCCGCGAAGGAGAGTTGCGCGCGGACCGGGACGGCGAGGAGCACGGCCACGGCGAGCACGAAGAGAGACTTGAGCATGGGGAGCGACAGGGAGAGCGGGACGTGTGAGCGGATATAAAAAGCGGAGGCGGCGAGAAGATCCCGCTGCCTCCGCTCGCTGATGCGATGTGATCGCCGCTAGTATGCCAGCACTTCGCGGGCACCTTCGAGCACGTCGTCGTCCTGCGGGAGCACGGCGCGTTCGAGCGGATCGGCGAAGGGGATGTACGTGAAGGCCCCAGCTACGCGCTTCACCGGCGCGTCGAGGTGCTCGAACGACTTGTCCACGATCTGCGCGGCGATCTCGGCTCCGAAGCCGAGGAACTCGTGGTCCTCGTAGAGCACGAGCGCCCGGTTCGTCTTCTCCACCGACGCGAGGATCGTCTCCGTGTCGAGCGGCATCATCGTCCGGATGTCGATGACTTCGACGCTCGCGCCCTCCTTCTCCAGCGCCTTCGCCGCGTTGATGGCTTTGTAGACCATCGCGCCGTAGGTGATGATCGTGAGGTCCGAGCCCTCGCGGACGACCTTCGCCTTGCCGAACGGGACGAGGTAGTCGGCGCCGGGTTCAGGGCTGCGGGCGGGACCCTGCCGGTAGAGCGACTTGTGTTCGAGGAAGATGACGGGGTCGTTGAGCCGGATCGCCGTTTTGAGAAGGCCCTTCGCGTCGGCGGCGTTGCTCGGCATCGCGACCACGAGGCCTGGGAAGTGGCCGAAGATGGACTCGACGTTCTGGCTGTGGCAGAGGCCGCCGTGGATGTAGCCGCCGCACGGCACGCGCATCACGACGGGCGCTTCCCATGCGTTGTTCGAGCGGTAGCGAAACGGCGCGAGCTGGTTGCGGATCGCCTGCATCGCGGGCCAGATGTAATCCGCGAACTGGATCTCGACGACGGGCCGGTAGCCGGCCGCCGCGAGCCCGACGGCGCTCCCGACAATCGAGTGCTCGGCGAGAGGCGAGTTGAAGCAGCGGTCGTTGCCGTGCTTGGCCGTGAGCCCGCGCGTCGCGGTGAACACGCCGCCCTTACCCCCGCCGACGTCCTCGCCGTAGACGATCACGCGTTCGTCGCGGTCCATCTCTTCGTCGAGCGCGTGGTTGATGGCGTCCACCATCACGATGAGCTCACCGCTCGGCTCGGACGCTTCGTAGTCGAGCTCAGGCGGGTTCTCGTCGTAGACGTGCAGCAACGCCGTCGCCGGGTCGGGGTCGGCCTGCTTAGCGGCCCACACGGCGGCCTCGTCCACCTCCGTCTGCACGTCCATCCGCAGCGCATCGATCTCGTCGTCGGTCATCACCCCGGCCTCGACGAGCCGCTTCGACAGCATCGTGATCGGGTCGCGCTTCCGGTCGCTTTCGAGCTCCTCCGCGACACGGTACTTGTCGTGGCTGTCCGACGACGAGTGCGGGAGGAGCCGGACCACGTCGGCGACGAGGGCGACCGGGCCGTTGCCCGCGCGGATGTGCTCGGCGGCGGCTTTGCCGACGGCCCACGCGGTGAAGAAGTCCGTGGCGTCGTAGCTGGCGCGCGTGAGGCCGGTGTAGCCGGCGGTGATGTTGTGGATGTTCGCCCCGGCCGTCTGCTCGGCGATGGGGACGGAGATCGCGTACTTGTTGTCCTGGATGTGGAAGAGCGCCGGTGCGTTCGCGCGGGCGCTCCAGTTCAGCGCCTCGTGGAACGCGCCCTGGCTCGTCGCCCCGTCGCCCGAGGAGATGTACGTGATTGCGTCGTCGCCGCGCCGCTGCGTGGCGAGCGCGAAGCCGACGCCCGGCATGTACTGCGCGCCGACCGAGGAGCTCGTCGTCATGATGTGGAGGTCGCGGTTGCCGAAGTGCTCGGACATCTGCCGGCCGCCGGAGTTCACGTCGTCGGCCTTCGCCATGTGGGCGAGCATCGTCTCCCGCGACGTCATCCCGAGGGTGAGCGTCATCGCGAGGTCGCGGTAATACATGCAGAACCAGTCGTGCCCGCCCCGGAGGTGCATCCCGAGGCCGACCTGCGCCGCCTCGTGCCCGCTCGCGCCGATGTGGAAGAAGCCTTTCCCCTGCTTGAGCAGCGTCAGCATCTTCTCGTCGAGGCGGCGCGAGAGCATCATCGTGCGGAGCGCCCGCTTCAGCTCGTCTGGCTCGAAATCTTCTGGGCCGACAGGCGTCACGTCGAGGTCGCCTTCGTAGGCCATGAGCGTGGCGTGGCCGTTCGGGGTTGCGGATCGGCCGTTGTCGTCACGGACGGGACCTTTCTTGCGGCTCTTCTTCTGCGTCTTCGTACTCATACGTGTGAGGTGAGGGCTGGGACGGACCGGGTGGAGAATATACACGGCGGCAGCGGCGGACGGATTTGGAAGCGGTTCCGGCCGAGAGCCGTAAGATACCCTTCGCATCCGGAGAGGGAATCCGCTGGAGTTGGATGTCTCGGCAATTCACACGTAGGAAGGCACCGGGGAACCGGCGGAAAATTTTGTCGTCACCGCCGGAAACTTCCTGCACGCTCGCGGGCTTTGAGCGCCGCTTTCCTCCCGGTCCCCGTCCCGTCTTCGCGTACCTATCGGCCGTCCTGGTCTGCTTTTATGAGCACATTCGATCTCAGCCCCTCCGCCCCCGAATCCAGTGGCGCGCCCTCCCACGCGAATCCCACCGTCTCCAAGTCGCAGTGGGCGAACTTCGCGCTCCGCAAGCTTCAAGAGGGCTACGTCCTGCTCCAGTTTCCGAACGGCAAAGTCTACCAGTTCTACAAGGCCGGTGAGCCACTCCAGCCCTGCGCCGCACACGCCGCCAAGAAGCTGCTGGAGATGGGCCTGCTCGACGTCACGAAGACCGACATCCGCGGCACGCACTTCGGCCTCCGCGACGCGTTCCACCCCGAGCCCGGCCCGACGGCGTAACCGCCCGCTCCATCCCGACACCCCGTGGGGGCGCAGCACGCTGCTGCGCCCCTTTTTTGTTTCTATGAGCTCAGCTCAACACGAGCAGGCTGTGACGCGCCTCGCCCTCTCGAAAGAGACGCTCGTCGAAGCCGATGCCTGATCTGGTCCGTCTCACCCTTCGGCCAACGTCCGCTTGAGTTGCTGGATCGTCTCGACGGGCGTCGGGTCCATCTGCGTAGCCGTCACCGCATCACCGTCACGCGCTCGGTGAACCACTGCCCGCCGACCTCCGCCCGCACGAGGTAGACCCCGGCCGGCAGCGCCGCCCCGTCGAGCGAGAAGCGCCTCCTGCCCGCCGCGAGCCTCCCCTCGTGGAGCACGGCCACCGCGCGCCCGAGCAGGTCGTAGACCGTGACCCGCACCTCAGCCGCCGCGTCGAGCACGAGCGGCACCGTCACACGCGAACGCGACGGGTTCGGATACGCCGCTCCCAGCGCGGATTCACCGTGCTTTCCCGGCCCCGCCTCTGACGCCACCACCACCGGCTCTACCGTGCGCAGCACGGCCCCCGTCGGACCTGGGCCGCCCAAGCCATCAATCGTCGCTAGCCACAGACGGCCGCCCGGACCCATACGCAGTCGCATCAGCCGCAACGTGTTCCCCACGAGGGCCTCGCCGTCGATTTCGCCCCGGCTCACCCACGTCCGGCCCCCGTCGGCCGAGGCGTACACCGCCCCGTCGATGCTCCCCGGAATGATCGCCCACAGCCCCCCCTCCGCCCCCGCCACGATCTGCCCCGGCGACTCGTCCCCGCCGGTGGGCACCCGGCCTCGGAGCTCCCACATCTCGCCGTCGGCGCTCGCCCACACCAGCCCCGTCGTGGTCCCCCCGTCGCCGGGGTCCCCGTTGATCATCGCGTAGAGTGTGTCGTCGTACTCGGAGTAGATCGCCGTCCGCCCGAGGAAGCCGAACGACTCGACGAGGTTCGACGGTGCCCACGTCAGCCCCTCGTCGGTAGAGTAGGCTGCTCCGTCGCGGCCGACCGCGACGAGGCGGCCTTCGGCGCGGCGTGGCGAGGGGGGCGCGTAGGCGAGCCCCTCGGGGGGATATTCCGGGGTGATCATCCCGCCGAGGTCTACTAGTGTCCACGTCGCCCCCTCGTCGGTAGAGCGGGCGATGCCACAGCAGCCGATCTCAGCGGCGATGAGGACGCCGGAGGGGAGCTCCAGCACGGCCACCACGTCGTCGATGAAATCGCCCCAAGTCTGGCCGTTGTCGGTGGAGCGGACCATCCCTCTGGAGATGGCGAAGAGTGCGCCGGTGCTCGACGCGTAGACAGCCGCGTGGCGAATGTGCTCAATGAGCAGGGTCCACGCGGTTTCGCCGGGGTGAAGCACGAAGAGGCCCTCAACGCCGGTGGCGTAGACGGCGGTATCCCCCGCGAGGAAGGCGTCCTCGGCGTCAACGTAGCCGTCAAACTCGTTGAGCGGCTCGCCGACGACCTCCCACACGAGCGGCTGCTCTTGGGCACGAGAGATCGGGGCGGCGGCGAGGCCCACCAGGAGCCCCACCGCCGCGCTGAGAAGGAGGCGTCTCATCGGAGCACCGTGATCCGCTGCGTCGCCACAGCGTTGCCTACCGTGAGCCGCACGAGGTAGAGCCCGCTCGGCAGTGCCGAGGCGTCGAGGACGGCGTCGTGCGCGCCCGATTCCAGCGCCTCGTCTACGAGCACGGCCACCTCGCGCCCGAGCACGTCGTAGACCGTGACCCGCACCTCAGCCGCTGCGTCGAGCGTGAGCGGCACCGTCACACGCGAACGCGACGGGTTCGGGTACGCCGACCCCAGCGAGAGCGCTTCACCGGGCTTTCCCGGCCCCTCCGCCGGCCCCCCCTCCGACGCCACCACTACCGGCTCTACCGTCCGCAGCACCGCCCCCGTCGGACCTGGACCGCCCCCTGTGTCGATGGTTGCCAGCCACAGCCGGCCATCCAACCCTATCCGCAGCCGCCTCAGCCGTAACGTGTTCCCCACCAGGGCCGTCCCGTCGATCTCGCCCCGGCTCACCCACGTCCGCCCTCCGTCCGACGACGCGTACACCGCCCCGTCGATACTCCCGGGGATGATCGCCCACAGGCCCCCGTCCTCGCCCGCCACAATCTGACCCGGCGACTCGCTTCCCCCCGTCGGCACCCGGCCCCGCAGTTCCCACGTCTCCCCATCCACGCTCGCCCACACCAGCCCCGTCGTGGTCCCCCCGTCGCCGGGGTCCCCGTTGATCATCGCGTAGAGCGAGTCGTCGTGCTCGGAGTAGATCGCCGTCCGCCCAAAGTAGCCGAACTTCTCGACGAGGTTCGACGGAGCCCACGTCAGCCCCTCGTCGGTGGAGTAGGCGGCCCCGTCGCGGCCGACCGTGACGAGGCGGCCTTCGGCGCGGCGTGGCGAGGGCGGGGCGTAGGCGAGCCCCTCGGGGGGGTACTCGGGGGTGATGACCCCGCCGAGGTCTACCAGCGTCCACGTCGCCCCCTCATCGGTCGAGCGACCGATGCCACAGCAGGCGTTCTCGGTGGCGACGAGGAGGCCGGAGGGGAGCTCCAGTACGGCGTCGGAGTCCTCGAAGACGCCCTCCCACGTCCGGCCGCCGTCGGTGGAGCGGGAGAGCCCGTCGCCGATGGCGAAGAGGACGCCCGTGCTCGTGGCGTAGATGCCCCGGTTGAGGATGTTGCGGATGAGCAGCGTCCACGCGGCCTCGCCGGGGTGGAGCACGAAGAGACCTTCGCCGCCGTTAGCGTAGACGGCGGTGTCCCCCGCGAGGAAGATGTCGTCGGCGTCGACGTAGAGGTCGAACTCGTTGAGGGGCTCGCCGACGACCTCCCACACGAGCGGCGGGGCCTGGGCACGAGACACCGAGGGGGCGGCGGCGAAGCCCACGAGGAGTCCCGCCGCCGCGCTGAGAACGATGCGGAGAACAAACCGCTTCATCGGAGCACCGTGATCCGCCGCGTCGCCACGGCGTCTCCGGCCACGAGGCGCACGAGGTAGACCCCGCTCGGCAGCGCCGCCGCGTCGAGGGTGACCTCGTGCGCGCCCGGCTCGAGCGCCTCGTCTACGAGCACGGCCACCTCGCGGCCGAGCACGTCGTAGACCGCGACCCGCACCTCGGCCGCTGCGTCGAGCGTGAGCGGCACCGTCACACGCGCACGCGACGGGTTCGGATACGCCGACCCGAGTCCGAACGCCCCCGGCCCGGACACCTCGGCCTCGCTCGCCGTCTCAGCAGATACCCGTGCCGCCGGCACCGTCCCGCGAGCACCCGCCCCTTCGCCGTAGTGCAGCGCGTGCTCCGCCTGCACGAGCGCCGTCATCCGGTGTTCGGGCCACCCCGCCTCCAGCGCCCCGAGCGCCGCGGACGCAGCTTCTTCGTCCCCCGCCTCCAGCGCGTAGCGGTGCCGCGCAGCCCAGCCCCGCAGCGCGTGCTCCGTCCCGCCGTATTCCACCGTCAGCGCCGTCGCCGCCGCCACCGCCTCGGCCGAGCGACCCTGCCTGGAGCGGAGCGCCGAGAGCGCCCCGAGCGCCCACGGCCGTTCGGCTTCCATCCCGGCCCGCGCCGTGAGGAACGCGCCGACCGACGGCGGGGTCTCGCCCCGGCTCCCGAGCTGGGCGAGGACTTCGTAGGCCCGCCACGCGTCCTCGGGCGTCGCGGCCGTCTGCACGGCGCTCACGAGCCGGCCGAAGGCCACCGCCCGGTTGCCATCGTGCGCGCTCCGGAAGGCTTCCCATCGCAGCGGGTCCATCCCCTCCGGGGGGCCGGAGGCGGCGTCGTCTCCGCCCGCGCTCTCGGCTCCGGCCCGTGACGCCGACCCGAGGAGGGCCTCGCCCGACTCGGTCCCAGTGAACGAGGTTGTGGAGCCGCACCCAGCCCCCGGCGTGCTCAGGAAGGGGGTGCCGTCGAAGGCCGCCCCGTCACTGAGTTGGACGTAGCTCGACGACGGCCCGGCGCTGGAGCCCCAGTAGTTGTACTCGGCCACGACATCCGAGCCGGTGAGGTCCGCGTGGAGCTCGCTCGTCCCGCTCTGGCGGAGGAAGTTGTTGTGGCTGTACGGGTCGGCGCAGGCGGTCCCGGCGAAGTGGACCCCGCCGTCCATCCCGAAGAACGTGCCCGATGTGTGATTCTCCACCACGTTGTTCACACTGCTGCGTGTGAGGTTGGGGTCGCCGAAGGTGACCTCGCCGAGGAGGTCGGCCGAGGCCCCGAACCCGTTGCTGACCGTGACATCGGTCTCGAAGAGGGTGAGGTCACCGTAGGTGTACGCGAAGACACCTCTTGCACCGGTATTGAGGATCAAAGAGTTCTCGACGTGGACCTCGGCACTGCTCGACGCTACGACGCCCCCGGCATTATGGTCTCTGATTTGGGGCTCGATGTTCGGGTTCGAGCCGTCGCGGAAGGTCACGGTGGCCTGGCTCCCGCTCGCCCGCAGCCCCGTCCCGGAGCCGTCGCGGATCTGGGTGTCCTCGAAGAGCACGTCGGCGTTGTAGACGTAGACGCTGTTGGCCCCCTGCACGTCCTCGATCACGCTCTCGGCAATGGTGCCGTCGGACCCGCTCTCGAAGCGCATCCCGCCCCACCCTTGTCCCGCTTCGGCCTCCGTAAACGTCGTGCCGCTCGCGTTAAGGCTTCCTTCAACGAGGAGCCGCATTCCCGTGTTGAACGCGAGCGTGACGGCCCCGAGGTCCCACGTCTCCCCAGACGGGATCACGAGGTCCTGCGCGAGGGTCCCGCCGTAGAGTTCGAGCGTTCGCTTCAGCGCCTCGTAAGCGTCGATCCGCCCATGCCCGCACAGTTTTTCATAAGACGTGCTCTGCGGGACCGGAGGATCCGACGAACCGGACGGTATAGGGAAGGGGTCGCACCCGGCGGGGTCGGCCGTCTCCCGGATGAGATCACGAACCTGCACGGGTGAGAGGCTCGGGTTCACCGACCGGATCAGCGCGGCGAGCCCCGCGACGTGCGGAGCCGACGCCGACGTGCCCCCGAACAGGTACTCGATATTGGCGAGGCCGTCGAGGTAGTTCCCTGCCACTCCGGGTTGGGGGTTGCGCCCGAACGTGCCTTCTGCGTCGGTAGTCAGAAGGCTCCTGACAGCAGTGGAGTCGACGTTCTCGTTAGAGACCCGCCCCCCCGGAGCCATCACGTCGAGCACGAACTCCTGCTCATTGCCGGAACCGTTGGTGTTTGTACCAATCGAGCTGCAAATCCAGCGCTCTCCGGCACGGGTGGTGGCACCGACGGATAGAACGGATGCGTATGCCGCCGGGTAATGCGTGTATACGTCTTTCTCATTGCAGAGGACGTTACCGTTGTCACGTAAGATATTCCCCGCTGAAGCGACCAGAACCAGTCCGGCGGCCTCAGCCTCACCGACGGCCGTGGCAAGCTCCGGATAGGCTGCGCCGCTGAAAAACGAGAAGCTCATCGAGATCACCGTGGCTCCGCTCTGCGTAGCGTACTCGATGCCTCGGGCCGCCGAACTCGCCGTGACCCCCTCCGGGATCGACCCGCCCCCGCCCGTATACAGGTGGAGAGCTACAGGCATATATAGGCTGCCGCTCCCTGGCTGCCCGTTGCCTCCCGCCACCCCTGCGAGCCCCACCCCGTTGTCCGTCCGTGCCAGTGCGATGCCGGCCGTAGCCGTCCCATGATATATGCCGGCATCGGCTGGAACCACAGAGGGGTCGAGGCCGGGGTCGTTGTCCCCGGAGCATCCGGTCCCGGAACCGTTGCACCCGAAGTCCCACCCATGAAAGTCATCGACATACCCATTCCCATCGTCGTCGATCCCGTTGTCTACCTCGTCGGGGTTCGTCCACAAGTTGTCTACGAGATCCGGGTGCATGATGGAGGCACGAGAATCGAGGACGGCCACGATCTCGCTCGGTGCGCCGGTCGAGATGCCCCACGCCTCGGGCATCCGAATCGTGCGGAGGTTCCACTGCCCGTCTCCGTTCGGACCCCCGGTATCCCAGAGCGGATCTCCGGGGATGAAGTCGCCCGTGAGCAGCCCCAGACCGTCGAACGCCACGAAGTCAACCGAGGAGTCGCTGTCGAAGTAGGCGGCTACGACGAAGGGATCGCGCTGCGTGGTATCGACCACCACGACGTAGTAGTCGCCCGGCAGCGCGCCTGCCTCCTGCGTCAGCCCCTGTCCCCCGATCCCGCGGAGGTCGTAGCTGCTGAACGGTGCCCCGCCCTGGAGCCGCACGATGATCCGCTCCGGCACGGCAGGGTCCCCCTGGGAGCCGGAGGAGTAGTTGTACCACGTCCCGCCGACCTCTTCGTACTCACTATTGCTTTTGTCCAGTGAGAATTTGCTCTGCGCCTGGGCGCTATCCACGCTGCACAGGAAGAGGGATATACCTAAGAGAGAAAGAAAGGGCGCGGAGCGTAGCATGATGACCTCGACGTAGGTGGTGGGCTTGTCCCTCTAACCTACCGTCGCCTCGGCCTCTTCGCAAATCCTTAACAGAAGAGTAAACCGAACACACCCGCTCGTACTGACGAAGGCATACCCGACGGACCCGCTACGCCTCCGCCAGCGTCCGCTTGAGCTGCTGGATCGACTCGACGGGCGTCGGGTCTACGCCGACGAGGAGGGCGAGGTAGTACGAGACGAAGTCGCCGCGCTAGATCATCGAGAGCATCCGCGCCGGCTTCGACGCCGCCGGCCTCGACCTGCGCCGCCCACGCCGCCAAGAAGCTGCTGACGACGGGCCTGCTCGGCATCGCCAAGGCCGACATCCGCGGCACCCACTTCGGCCTCCGCGACGCGTTCCACCCCGAGTCCGGCCCGGTGGCCTGCTACCCGATTCAGCCATCCCGGCACGACGTGGTGACCGGCGTCACCCGAAATCGGAGAGAGTATGGGGGGTGTACTAGCTACCGCAGGAGCACGACGACGAGCACCAGCACGCTCAGTCCGATGGCGGCAACGGCGAGGGCGAGGGCCAGCCGGAACGCTCCGGCCCACTGCGCCTTCGCATCGCTGATGGCGTCGAGGAGTGGTTCACCAGGGGACTCGTAGAGCGTCTGCATCATCACCTGCTTGCCGGCCAGTACATCCTCCATCGCCGCGACGAAGTGGCGCTGGTGAATCGCTTTCGCGTAGTCGGGGCCGGGCTCGGAGGCGGCGTGCTGCGCGGCTTTCAATACGGCGTTCTTGATGTCGCCGCCGCTGACCTCGAAGCGGGCCGCGAGGGCGGCGAAGTCCACGTCGTCCGCGAGCGGCGTCTTTGTGGGATGGAGCTGGACGCGCCAGATCTCCTCGCGCTTGTCGGCGTCCGGCATCGCAAAGAGGATGTGCGTGCGGATGCGCCGCTCGAACGCCGGGTCAAAGCTGGTGGCGAGGTTTGTGGCGAAGATGACGACGCCGGGAAACGCTTCGAGCTCGCGCAGGAGGACGTTCACGACGGCGTTCGCCTCGCGCTCCGAACCCTGGTTCGTGGCGGCGAAGCGCCGGCCCGCAATCGCGTCGGCTTCGTCGAAGAAGAGGACGGCGTTCTGCTCGGCAGCAGCCGTGAAGATGGCCGAGACGTTCTTCGAGGTCTGCCCCATCCACCGCGACTCCAACTCGCTGTAGCGGACGACGAGGAGCTCGCGCCCGAGCGCGTGGGCGACGGCCTCGGCGCAGATCGTCTTCCCCGTCCCCGGCGGCCCGGCAAAGTTGAACGCGAGCCCGACACCGGTGGCGTGCCGTTCGGCGAGGCCCCACGCGCGGAACAGCAGGTCGTGCTTCTCGATCTGGCCCAGCGCCTGATCCAGCGCCCGCCGCGTCGAAGCCGGCAGGATCACGTCGTCGAAGGTGCGGCGCGGCGTGAGCGTCTCGACCAGCTTGCGCTGGGTGACGCCGGTGCCGAGGAGCTGGTCGAGCAAGGCCGGAGCCATAGCTGTGCGGGGTATGAGTGGACCTCTCTAACGAGGCCCCTACGTCTCGGATCCTACGCCGGACCCTCGGCGGAGGCGCATGCTCCTGCAACCGGCTGAGTCCACACCCCGTAGCGCCGCCAACGACCTCGCCCACGCCGTCCACCTGCCCCCATGTTCAAGAGCTACCTCAAGAGCGCCGTTCGCAGCCTGCTGAAAAACAAGGTTCCGTCGTTCATCAACGTCGTCGGGTTGTCGATTGCGCTCGCGAGTTGCGTCGTCGTCTACCTTTTCCTCCAGCTCTATTATTCGCTCGACACGTTCCACGAAAACGGCGACCGCATCGCGCTCGTCGAGCACGCCGTGCTACGCGATGGCGAGGAGCAGACGTGGGGCACCGCACCGCTCCCGCTTGGCCCAGCGATGGCGACAGACCTGCCCCAAGTCGAACGCGCTGTCCGACTCGTCTGGGATAGCGGCGACGTGCGCACCGACGAATACGCCTTCGAGGAACGCATCGGCTTCGCCGACGCCGGCTTCTTCGACGTGTTTACGTTCCCGCTCCGCGCAGGCACGACGAATGCCCTTACGACGCGCGATCAGGTGATCCTGAGCGACGAGGCGGCGCGCAAATACTTCGGGGACGAGGACCCGCTCGGGCGTTCCCTGGCGATAGCCGTGGGCGAAGCTCCTTCCCAAGCCTACACCGTAGGTGGGGTCGCGGCACCGTTCCCTCGCACCGCGAGCTTCCGATTCAACGTCCTCCTGCCGTTCGGGACCCAATCGTCGGAAATGCTAGCTCGCGCCGACGACTGGTCGATACCGACAGGCGCCACCTTTCTGCTCCTCCGCCACGCCGACGACCTCGACGCAGTAGCCGCGCAGATGGAGCCGTACCTCGACCGGCAGCGCGCGGCGAGCGACGACTGGCGCATCGAGCGCTTTGTATTCGAGAACCTTACCCGGCCTGCCCCCGACGCGTACACCGTCATTCAGCGCCCGACCGAGGCCCCGCATCCGGCCTTCGCGGCGATTATGATCGCGCTGGCGGCCTTCATGCTGGCGCTGTCGTGCTTCAACTACATCAACATCGTGCTCGGCAGCGCCGTGTGGCGGCTCAAGGAGATCGGGGTGCGCAAGGTCGTGGGCGGCACCAAACGTCAACTCGTCGCGCAGTTCATGGTGGAGAACCTGCTGCTCTGCGCGCTCGCCCTGGCGCTGGGACTCGGGATCGCGTAGCTCTTTCTGGTGCCGCTCTTCAACCAGGTGTTCGTCATGGAGATCGCGCTGACCTTCTCGGAGAACCTCGGGTTGTGGGGCTTCCTCGTCGGGCTGCTCGCGTTCGTCGGCATCGTGTCCGGGGCGTACCCGGCGTTCTACGTCGCCTCGTTCCAGCCCGTGCGGATTCTCCGAGGGAGGCTCGATCTCTCGACCCGGCGCTGGTTTACGCACACGCTCACGACCGCCCAGTTCGTGATCGCGTTCCTGGCTGTGATTATGACGGCCTTCTTGCTGATGAACGGGCGGTTCCTCCTCGGCCAGTCGTGGGGCTACGACCCGGACGACACGTTCGTCGTCCGCCTGTCCGACCCGGACCAGTTCGCGCTCCTGCGCGATGCGGCGGCGGGCCAGGCCACGATCCTCCGCACCGCCGGATCGAAGGACCACATCGGGTCCGCCCGGAGCCGGGTGACGTATGCGCTCGAAGGCGACGAAGCGAAGGAGTACGAGGCCGACGCCTACGCCGTCGGGCCGGACTATGCGGAGACGCTCGGGCTGCGCCTCCGCAGCGGGCGCTTCTTCGACGCCGCACGCGAGAGCGAGGATGCCCGCGCCGTCGTCATTACCCGGTACTTCGCCGACGGGCGCGGCTGGACCGATCCGCTCGGCCAAACGCTCCGAATTGACAGCGAGCCCTACACCGTCATCGGCGTGGTGGAGGACTTTCTGCGCGACCCGGTCCAGCGTGCACAACCCGTGCTGTTCCGACGGGCGGACACCGGGTACCGGTTCCTGACCGTCCGAGCTGCACCGGGAAGCGCCGACGCGGCGCGCACCGCGCTGGCACGCGTGTGGGCCGAGTACCTTCCCAATCTCCCGTTCGATGCCTTCGCCCAGCGCGATGTCTTCGACTCGCAGTACGCGTCCTACCTCAACCTCGCGCGGAGCATCGGCTACCTCGCCGCGCTGGCGTTGCTGATCGCGTGCATGGGGATGTTTGGGCTGGCCTCGCAGAACATCGCCCGCCGACTGAAGGAAGTGAGCGTGCGGAAAGTGCTCGGTGCCTCGGTGCCACACCTCGTCTTCCTCGTCAACCGGGCCTTCCTGATGATCCTGGCGATTGCGGCAGGCATCGCCACGGTCGCGAGCTACGGAGGCCTCCGCTTCCTCATCGGCCTCGACGTAGCGAACGTGATGCCCCTCACGCCGTTGCCTTTCGTGCTCGCCTACGTGCTGGTACTCGCCACCGTCGCCGTGTCCGTAGCCTCCCAGTCGCGCACCCTTGCCCTTGCCGATCCCGCCGAGGTCTTGCGCCGCAATTAGGCCCCACCGCCTGAATGCTGATGCCTATAACGCGACCTCTACGCCCTCGCCCAAGGCGTTGTTGGCGGCGGCGCGGTCACCGGCGAAGGACTCGGCGAGGGGAAGCTCGAACCAGAAGCGCGTACCGCGCCCGGCCGTGCTCTCGACGTGGATCGCCTCGCCGTGCGCCTGCAGGATCTGCTTGACGATCGAGAGCCCGAGCCCAGTGCCGCCCTGCTTTCGGCTGCGCGCCGCGTCCACACGGTAGAACCGCTCGAAGACGCGGTCGAGGTGGTTCTCCGGAATCCCGCGCCCGGTATCGACGACCTCGACGCGGATCTTGTCGCGGTGGCGGCGCATCCGGCAGCGGACACTCCCCTCGTCCGTGTACGAGATCGCGTTGTCGATGAGGTTCGTGAGCACCTGCCGAAGCCGGCTGCGGTCGGCCCACACCGCGGCGGGGCGGTTGTCGTACGTGAGGTTCAGCCCTTTCTCCTCGGCTTTCGGCTCCAGCATCTCGGCCACCTCCTCGATCAACTCCTGCACGTCGAACGCTTCGGGGCGGATGAGGTCTTCGCGGTACTCCAGCTTGGCGATCTCGATGAGGTCGCTGAAGAGGTTGTTGAGCCGCTGGAGGTTCGTGAGCCCCTTCGTGACGTACTTCTGCCGCTGCTCCGGCGTGAGGTCGGCGGCGGCGAGGGCCTCGATGTAGCCGCCGACGGCGAAGATCGGGTTTTTGACCTCGTGTGAGACGTTGCCGATGAACTCGTTCTGGATGCGGGCCACGCGCTGAAGCTCGTAGATGTCCTGCCGGAAGCGCTCCGCCATCAGGTTGAGGCTCATGGCGAGGTCCTGCACCTCGGCGGCCCGCGTGCGCACGACGATCTCCCGGTCGAGGTCGCCCTCGTTGATGCGGCGGGCGTTCTTCGAGATCGCGCGGAGCGGCCCGGTGACCTGGAGCGCCGCGAGCCACGCGCCGATGAGCGCGAGCGTGAGCGCGAGTGCCATCCCGATGATGAGCGTCGCCTGCATCCGCTCGATCACCGTCAGCAGCGGCGGGGCCGGCTGCCCGAGCCGAACGATGTAGCCCGAGATCGGCCGGTAGAGCGCGACGAACAGGATCTTTCCCCCGTTCGGGCTCGTCCGCTCGTCGTATCCGAACCCGCTGCGGATGGCCTGCTCCACCTCCGGCTGCTGGAGGAAGTCGCGCTCGGTAATGATCCTGCTATTCTCCAGTTCCCACAAGAGCGAGTCCCGCGTGGCGACGCCGATGCGGTACGGCGTGACGGCGCTCGTCCGGCGGATCGTATCGAACAGCGACTCGTGGTCCGAGGCCGTCTCGATCTGGGCCGCCACGTAGCGGGCTTGCCCGCGCAGCGTCTCGCGGGCGGCGTCGTGGACCTGCCCGCGCAGCACGATGAACGCGTAGAGCCCCACGAGCACCACGGCCGTGCCGACGAAGAGCGCGAACGTCAGCATCATCCACGTTTGCGTGGAAGCGCGGCGAGGGAGCAGCAGGCTCTGGAGGTCCTTGAAGCGGCTCATGGCTCGGAAGAAGGCGGCACGCAGCGAGCGGAGGCGCGCGTACGGCACTCCGTTCGCTACCCGCTGCCCTCTGAACTACACCTCCTCCTCGGCCGGCTCCTCTTCCACGAACCGGTAGCCGACCCCGCGGACGGTCTGGATGTGCTTGGCGAAGTCGCCGAGTTTCTCGCGGAGATTCTTGATGTGAGCGTCCACGGTCCGCTCCGTCACCATCATCGCGTCCTTCCAGATCGTCTCCAGCAGTTGCTGCCGGGTGAACGCCTTACGGGGGTGGCGGACGAGGTAGCGGACGAGCTCGAACTCGGTGAGGGTCAGGCCGAGGTCCTCGCCGTTGAGCGTGGCGCGGTACTCGTCCTCGTAGATCGTGAGGTCGTTGACGGTGAGGATGTGGCTCTCCTCGGTGCCGGTGCGGCGGAGGATGGCGCGGGCATTCGCGAGCACGACCTGCGGGCTGACGGGCTTCGTGAGGTAGGCGTCGCCGCCGGCCATGAGCCCCTCGATCTGGTCCTCCTCCTCGACCTTCGCCGTGAGGAAGAGGATCGGGATCTTCTCGGTCTCGACGCGGCCTCGCAGCCGGCGGGCGACTTCGTAGCCGTCGAGGCCGGGCAGCATCACGTCGAGTATGACGAGGTCGATGTCCTGCCGCGATTGTTCGAGGGCCTCCTCGCCGTCGTAAGCGGTGAGCACGTTGAACCCTTCCTGGCGCAGGAAGTGGCTGATGATCTCGACGACGTCTTCCTCGTCGTCCACGACGAGAATGGTCATCTCGGAGGGAGTGAGCGTTGCCATATCGGTTGCGAAGGGTGGGTGAAGGAAGTGCGGGACTTGAGATAATACGCCGCAGCGCCCTTCCCGTTCGGCCTGAAATGAAGACGAGCCGGGGCACCACTTTCGGAACCATGGTTTTATTCCGACGGGCTTTGACGCTGGGGCTGAGCAGCCACTGACGCTCGGCTCCGGCAGCGAAAGTTCAGAAGAGTTAGTTTGCTGCCGATACCGCCGCTCGTAGCCGTTTGCTCAACCCCTACTCCGATGCGCCCGCTCCTGCTCGCTCTCGCTGTTGTCTTCGCCGCGCTCCCCGCCGCCGCGCAGTACGAAGCCACGCTCGCCGCTGACCTTCGCTCGGGCTCTAGAGGCTCTCTGCCCGGTGGTCTCATTCTGTACGACGGACGTCTTTTCCTCCACGCATACGACGACGAGAGCGGGAACGAACTATGGGCCTTCGATGCCGCTACGGGCGAGGCCGTCGTCGCTGCTGATGTCTATCCCGGTCCCTCCGATTCGAATATCATCTACCCAATCGTCTACGACGAGCGCCTCTTCTTCAGCGCGAACGGTGGTCAAGGAGGGCGGGAGTTGTGGGCCTTCGACGCCGCTACCGGCATGGCTACCCTCGCCGCAGACATCTACCCCGGGATCAATTCCTCTTCGCCGGGCTACCCCGAGGTCTACGACGGACGGCTCTTCTTCCGGGCAGCCGATGGCGAGGCTTTCGACGAATTGTGGGCCTTCGATGCTGCCACAGGCGAGGCATCCCTCATCGCCGACATCGACCCGACAGGATTCTCCCAACCTCAATACCTCACCGTCTACCAAGACCGCCTCTTCTTCATCGCCGACGACGGAGTCGTAGGGTGGGAGCTGTGGTATCACGATGCCGCCACCGGCGAAACCTCCCTCGCGGCGGACATCTATCCTGGCTCTGGTAGCTCCTTCCCGAAGAGTCTCACGGTCTACGACGACCGCCTGTTTTTCAGCGCTAATAACCCTGCCAGCGGAAGCGAACTTTGGGCCTATGACTCCGCCACCGGAGAAGCCTCCCTCGCCGCCGACATCATTCCAGAAGGGCGTTCCTCTCCGTCCGACTTGTCGGTCTACGATGGACGTCTCTTCTTCCGCGCCTATGACGAACAGGGACCTAGGCTCTGGGTGTACGACGCGGCCACGGGCGACGCAACCCTCGCTGCCGACGTTGATCTCGTACAAAGCGCATCAGAACTGAGTATGACGGTTTACGATGGCAAACTCTTCTTCAGAGCCCAAGACGAGACGAGAGGAGAAGAAGTATGGGCCTACGACGCTTCTACCGACGAAGCTTTTGCCGTCACCGATGTTCGCCTCGGCCCCTTAGGGTCTAACCCTGGAAGATTTACCAGCTACGCGGGCAAGCTCTACTTCACCGCCAACGACGGCATACGTGGCGAAGAACTATGGGTGCTCTCCCCTACCTCTGTCGACAGCGAGGCTTCGTCCGCACCGCAGGCGGTGCGGTTGCACGCGCCGCATCCAAACCCGGCGAGCAGCAGCACGAACGTCACGTTTGAGGTAGCCGAAGCTGGTTCGGTCCGCGCCGAGGTGTTTGACATGCTCGGACGGCGGGTAGCGCTGTTGGCCGATGGCGTAGTCGCAGCCGGAGAGCACGCGGTGACGTGGGAGGCCGGGGCGCTGCCGAGCGGGCTCTACCTCGTGCGGCTGACGGCCGGGGACACCGTACAGACGCGACGGCTGACGCTGGCGCGGTAAGACAGAACCACGACGGTTTCGCCCGCGTTTGTGCTTCCACAGGAGCGCTGAGGTACAAAGGACGCTATGACTATGACTACGCTTTCGATTTCACTCGACGATGTGCTGGCACGCAAGGTCAAGGCCCGAAGCGACGAGGCCGGCCAGACGCCGGAGGAGTACGCTCGGGAGGTGCTCAACCGCGTCGCTGGACTCCCGTCGCTTCGCACGATGGCCGAGCAGAACGCTGAGCGGCTCCGCACGATGGGGTACGCGAGCGAAGAGGAGGTAGCACGAGCCATTCAGGAAGGCATCGCGGAAGCCCGACGTGCCCGCTGACGTATGCGGGTGTTCTACGACACGAACGTCGTCCTCTCCCTCCTCCTCTGGCCCGGTGCCGTCAGCCGCACCCACACGGCTCTCGTCGAACATGGGGTGCTCCCCGTCACGAGCGAGCGGGTAGTCGAAGAAGCGCTCGCCGTCGTAGAGCGAAAGTTCTCGGCCCTCGACGGGTCCGTGATCGAGCAGGCGATCCGTGAGGGCTGGGAGGTCGTTCCCAGCTCTGCAGTGCGCCCGTCGGTCACGCTTCGTGACGCTGCCGATGAGGGCATTCTCGCCGATGCCGAAGCTGCGAGCGTGGAAGTCCTTCTCACAGGCGACCGGGACCTGCTGGATGCGGCCCAGGAGATCGATTCGCTTACTGTGCTGAGCGTCGCGGAGCTTCGTGATCGGGTCCTGCGTGAAGGACCCTACCCGGCCGGCACGCGGGGAACGCGGGCGGTGAGGCCGCACGGGAGGGCGTACGAGATCGTCCCGACCGTCTCCGCCACCTCGAATGCCGAGGGGCCGCCCGGTCCGAAGATCACCGCCTCGTCGCCGACGCGAACGGATGCACCGGGACCGTCGGGCGCGCCGAGGTCCGCCATCGTCATGTCCATGCAGACACGGCCGGCGATGGGATACCGACGCCTGCCGATCTCGACTTCGCCCCGGTTCGAGAGCGCACGCGGCAATCCGTCGCCGTAGCCGACGGCGAGCGTGGCGATCCGCGTCGGCACCTCGGCGGTCCATGTCCGGCCGTACGACACGGTCTCCCCCGCCTCGACGGTTTTGACGTGGACGACGCGCGTGACGAACCGCATCACGGGCCTCACGTCTGCCCGCTCGGCGAGGACGGCCGACGACGGGATCCCGTAGAGCAGGCCGCCGGCACGGACGAACGCGCGGTGCCACACGGCCTCGGGAAGTTGGACGAGCGCCCCGCTGTTGGCGAGGTGCAGCGCCGGCAGCGGCTCCCCGACCTCGGCGACGACGCGCTCGAACAGCGCCGTCTGCGCGCGGGCGAACGACGTGTCCGGCTCGTCGGCCGTGGCGAAGTGCGTCCACAGCCCGGCGATCTCGACGTGGGGTGCCTGCCGGAGGAGCGCCATCACGTCGGCGACCTCGCCCGGCTGCAGCCCGATCCGCCCCATCCCCGTGTCTACTTTCACATGCACCCGCAGCGGCTTTCTCATTGCAATAACGGCCTCGGCGACGGCGCGCGACGACACGGTCGCTTCGAGGTCGTGCGCGACGTACGCCGGCAGCGCCTCCGGCAGCGGCGCGGCGAAGACGAGGATGCGTTCCGTCACCCCGAGGTCGCGGAGCCGGACGGCCTCCGGCACGCTCGCCACGGCGAAGAGCTGCACCCCTTCGGCCCTCAGCACCGGCACCACGAGTTCGACGCCGTGCCCGTAGGCATTGGCCTTCACGATCCCCATCACGTCGGCGTCGCCGGCCACACGCCGGAGGAATCGGAGGTTGTGCCGGAGCGCGTCGAGGTCGATCTCAGCGCGGGCAAGCGGCGCGGCGGCGAGGGCCGTCTGAGGATCGAGGAGGGAAGTGTCGGTCATCAGTTGTGGATTGGAGTAGTCGGTGAAGGGGCGAACGGTTGCATCTCCCAGCTTTCTAGCTCTACGCCCACGACCCCGTGCAGGGCGGCAGCGAGCAGTTCGACGGAGCGGTAGAGACGCGGACCGGGCCGGTTGAAATAGGCGTTGCCGTCGAACACGAACACGCGCCCGTCGCGGACGGCGCGCAGCGTGTTCCACTCCGGTCGGTCGGTCAGAACGTGCAGATCGCGGAGCGCCTGCTCGATGGTGAAGCCGCAGGCGGTGACGGCGAGCACGTCCGGATCGGCCGCGACGATCTGCTCCCACGCGACGTATGCCGATGGCGTGCCCGCTTCAGCACAGACCGCCCGGCCTCCGGCGAGCGCGACGAGGTCCGGCGTCCAGTGCCCCGCCGTCATCACCGGCTCGATCCACTCGATGCAAGCGACGGTCGGCGCCGGACGCCCTACCACCGTGCCGTCGCGGCGGATGCCGATGCGCTCCTGTAGCTGCCGGAGCCGACGCTCGCCCTCGGCGAGGACGCGCATCGCATCGGACAACCGACCCACCGCTCGTCCGAGCCGAAGCGCCGTGTCGAGAACCTGCTTGAAGGTCATCGGCTGCATCGAGAAGAGCTTCGGGCGCGCGCCGGTCCAGTTGGCGAGGGAGACTTCGAGAGCATCGAGCGAGACGACGCGCACCTCGCACTCCGCCTGCGTCACGATGAGGTCAGGTGCGAGGGCGCGGAGCGCGTCGAGGTCCACAGCCTGCCCTGAGCTTGCCGAAGGGTCATACAGACTCTGCCCCTGCCGCAGGGTGCCCCGCACCACCCGGTCGATGGTGGCAGCGTCGGTGACCTCACCAAACAACGGACGGGTGACGACGGGCCGGTCGTGGATCTCGGGCGGGAAGGTACACTCGTGCGAGCGACCGACGAGCAGATCGGCCGCGCCGAACGCGCCGAGCCATTCGGTAGCGGCGGGCAGGAGCGAAACAATGCGCATAACGACTCGGTGAGAGGCAGGCGATCGATGCAGCCGCGCCCCCTCTAAACTCGCCCATCTCTCCCAGGATTCGATGTCCACGCCCCTTCCCCGTCGCCCCGCTCCCACCCTCACGTTCGACCTCGTCGGAGGCGGCTCGTGGTCGCTTGCCGATCAGCAGCCCGAGGCGTTTACGCTCGTCGTCTTTTACCGTGGCCTCCACTGCCCCGTCTGCAAGAAGTACCTCCAGACGCTCACGGAGCTGCAGCGCGACTACGCCGAGCGCGGCGTCGAGGTCGTCGCCGTCAGCATGGACACCGAAGCGCGGGCGCGGAAAGCCCGGATGGATTGGGACCTCGGCGACTTCCCCCTCGGCCACAGCCTCGACGTGAAGACGGCCGAGGCGTGGGGGCTCTACTTCAGCGAGGCCATCAAAGACGCCGAGCCTGACCTCTTCTCCGAACCCGGCCTCGTCCTCGTCCGCCCCGACGGCGAGCTGTACTACGTCGCCGTCAACTCGATGCCCTTCGGCCGCCCGCACCTCCCGACGTTCCTCAAGTCCATCGACTTCATTTTGGAGAACGACTACCCTGCGCGCGGCGAGGTCGAAGTCGATCCCGTGGCGGCGTAATAGGGCGTCGGCGCTGTGCAACACGGGTTCCGCAGCACGGAGCAGGAGTGACTCAGAGCCGTACGCCCACCCCCAGACTCACGCTGATGTCCGGCCCCGAGGAGACCCGATCTCCAAACCGTGGATACACCCTGGCATCCGCTGCCACTTCAAGGTGGCGGTGCAGCGGCCACGCGAGCCCGAGCCCGAGTTCGGCCGTCGTGGTACGCCGCGTGTAATCTGCCTGCTCAACGAGCCCTGCGTCCGTCGTGGACGATTCGATCTGCCCAACTTGATGGAAGAGGCCGAGGGAGAAGCGCACGGGAATCGGGGCCGCCGCCAGCTCTGCGTAGAGGTGACCGCCGGGGCCGTGACCGACGTAGTCGTAGCTCGGACAATGGTTACACCCTGGAGCGTCCTCGTCCACGCCGTAGCCCGCCCGGCTCCACGAGAGAGCGGCACCGAAGGCGAGAAGTGCCCGATCGAGATGGAAGAGGTCGGCGGCGAATTCCACACTCGGTGCAGGCGTGTAGCCTACATCGTTGAAGCGGTAGCCCCCGACGCTCAGTGTAAGACGACGTTGGAGGGGTTGGGAGTCTTGCGCCCACGCATCGGAGGCGGGGAAGGCAACGAGGAGGAAGAGGAGGAGGAACCGTAGCATTATCGTCTGACGCGTTGGGTGGATACAGGATCAGCCGCGAAGGGCGGCACCGTAGCGATGAGCGATAAGCGTCTCGGGGTGAGTGAGGTACGTGGAACAGTGTTGGACCCTGCGCAACGCGAGCGATGGGCTACCGATGTCTCACGCTCAGATGCTCGACGCGATCAGCAGGTCGATGTCGCGGTGGGGCATCCCGAATAGGAGCGCGAGGCTCTTCTTCGTGAGGTGGCGGCGGTAGACGTAGGTCCCGCTGCGGAGGCTCGTGTTCTGCCAGAGTGCGTCGTTGATCGAGGCCGACTCGCCGACGTCGAGGAGGTACGGCGTAAGCACGTTCGTGAGGGCATAGGTCGCCGTCCGTGCCGCGTTGCTCGGCATGTTCGGCACGCAGTAGTGGATGACCTCCTCGGCGATGAACGTCGGGTCCGAGTGGCTCGTCGGATGGCTCGTCTCGATGCAGCCGCCCTGGTCCGTGACGAGGTCCACGACGACGGAGCCGGGCCGCATCGAGGCCACCATCTCGCGCGTGACGAGGACGGGCGAGCGCTGCCCTCCCGACATCATCGCCCCGACCACCACGTCGGCGCGCTGCACGGCCTGGCGGACGTACTGCGCGTTCGCCATCGCCGTCGTGATGCGGCGGTCGAGGTAGTGCTCGAGCGAGCGGAGCGCGGCGAGGTCCGAGTCGAGCACGATCACGTGCGCGCCGTACCCGAGCGCCGTCCGCGCGGCCCACTCCCCGATCACGCCCGCGCCGAGGATCACGACCGTCGCCGGGGGCACGCCGGAGATCCCGCCGAGCACGATACCGCGCCCGCCCTGCGTGCTCTCCAGCAGCCGGGCCGCGACCTGAATCGCCATCGAGCCTGAGATCTCGTGCATCATCCGGACGATGGGGAGCGTCCCATCCGGCTCGGCGATAAACTCGAACCCGATGCCGGTCACGCGGAGGTCCATCAGCCGGCGGAGGAACGTCGGCGTCATGTTGCCGAGGTGGAGCGCCGAGATCAGCACCTGCTTCTCCTGCATCCAGTCGAGCTCTTCCTCGCACGGCGGGAAGACCTTGACGACGAGCTCCGACTTCCCGTAGAGCTCCTCGGCGGTATCGACGAGCTCGGCCCCGGCTTCGGCGTATTCGACATCGGAGAAGTGAGCCTCCTCCCCCGCCCCGCGCTCAACGGCGACGTCGTGCCCGGCGGCGGCGAGGATGCCGGCCCCGTAGGGCGCGAGGGCGACGCGCCGTTCCTCACCCGAGACCTCTTTCGGAACGCCGATACGAAGCGTGCGCTTCCGCTCCCCGACGGCGAGCGCCTTTTCGAGAGGTAAGAGCGCCTGTTCGGCCCCGAAACCTTGAATGGACGGTATCTCCATGCGCTGCAACGGTAAAGAGGGAATAGCATTGGAAACTACGAAAGCGAGGCGAACGTGCCTATCCCCCCTGAGGCCGTATGCAAATTAGCCAAACGACGATGCCACGGCACGTCGAGTGGTTAGCGAGGGCTCCGTCTACTCGCCGAGCCACCGGTGCAGCAGCACCCCCGCCGCTACGGCCACGTTGAGCGACTCGACGCCACGCTCGGTCGCTGTCGAGGGGGCCGCGATCCGGACACGCGCATCGAGCAGCGCACGCACGCCGTCGGAGAGCCCGTGCGCCTCGCTCCCGAGCACGAGCACGGATGCGCGGGGCGGTGCCCACGAACGGGCAGGGTCGCCGTCGAGGTCGGCACCGAACAGGGCGAGGCCGCTCGCTTTCAATCGGGACAGCTCGGCTGCGAGATCGTCGGTGGCAGCGATGGGTACGTCCCACAGCCCCCCCATCGCGGCGCGCACCGCCTTCGGACCGAACGGGTCGGCAGTGCCCGGTCCCGCGAGGAAGCCCTCCGCCCCGAACCACGCAGCCGTGCGCAGGATCGCGCCGACGTTGCCGGGATCCTGCACCCCGTCGAGCGCCACGACGGCCCCGGTCAGCGACGCGGGTGCGACGGAGACGGCGCGGGCCACGGCCACGATGCCCTGCGTCGTCGTCGTGTCGGCGAGCCGGTCGAGTTCACGGGCCGCGAGGGTGTGGACGGGCACCTCCACCCCGTCGAGCACCGCACGCACGCGGGCGTCGGCCCGCGCCTCCTCGGCCACCAACAGCTCCACGAGCGGGGCTCCCGCCTCCACAGCCGACTCGACCGACCGGACGCCCTCGACGAGGAATTCGCCGAGCCGGTCGCGGTGCTTTTTACGCCCCAGCGAAGCCAGGTCTTTGATCCGTCGGCGTGAAAGCTCAGGCACGGCAGTGGGCACGGTTTCTGTTAGTCGAGCGGCGGAGCCGGTTCCACACTCCGAATGGGAGGCACACGTTCCGATCCGTCTTTCCTGTGTCGCTTCGCTCGGAGATCCCGACCCGGACACGAGGCTTCCCCCGATGTTCACGCCCGACCAGAACCCATAGCTTTTTGGAAGCGCTTCCGCAGATTCGGCGCGCCTTCATCACCCCGTCCCTTCCACAGACCGCGGCCTCGCTATATTAGCGCCGCGAACCCCCGGTTTGCCATGCACGCTAACGCTAACGGTACCCTTACCGCTCGCCTCACGAGCACCTCGCCCATGCCTTTCAAACGCGACGTCTACCGCCGAGCCGTCTACCAAGAGCCCGGCCCCATCTCTCACGAAAACCCGTTCCAGGAAATGATGGAGCGGTTTGCCGCCGCCGCCGAGGTCATCAACCTGGACCCCGGCGTCTTCAAGTACCTCTCCCACCCGACGCGCGTCCACATCACATCCGTGCCGGTGGCGATGGACGACGGCACGCTGGAGGTGTTCGAGGGATACCGCGTCATCCACAACGAAGTCCTCGGGCCCTCGAAGGGCGGCATCCGTTTCGCGCCTGACGTGGACCTCGCCGAGGTCAAGGCACTCGCCGCGTGGATGACGTGGAAGTGCGCCGTCGTCGGCGTCCCGTTCGGTGGAGCGAAGGGCGGCATCCGCTGCAACCCGTCTGAGATGAGCCCGGGCGAGCTCGAACGCCTCACGCGCCGCTACACGGCCAACTTGATGGACGTGTTCGGCCCGGACAAGGACATCCCGGCTCCGGACATGAACACGAACGAGCAGATCATGGCCTGGGTGCTGGACACGTACTCGATGCACGTCCGCCGCACCGAGACGGCCGTCGTCACCGGCAAGCCCCTCCTCCTCGGCGGCTCGCAGGGCCGGCGCGAGGCTACCGGGCGCGGCGTGATGACCGTCACGCTCTCGGCGATGGACCGGCTCGGGATGCGCCCCGCCCAGTCCACCGTCGCCGTGCAAGGCTTCGGCAACGTCGGCTCGATCGCTGCCGAACTCCTCCACGAGCAAGGCTGCAAGATCGTCGCCGTCTCCGACGTGGCCGGCGGGTACTACAACGCCAACGGCATCGACATCCCAGCCGCAATCGCGTACGCCGCCGAGCACGGCCGCTCCCTCGCCGGCTTCGATGGAGCTGAGGAGATCACGAACGAGGAGCTCCTCGAACTCGACGTGGATGTCCTCGCCCCGTGCGCCAAGGAGAACCAGATCACCCAGCACAACGCCGCGAACATCAAAGCGAAGATCGTCTCCGAAGGGGCCAACGGCCCGACGACGACCAACGCCGACGAGATCCTGCAGGAGAACGGCGTGCTCGTGATCCCGGACATCCTCGCGAACGCGGGCGGCGTGACCGTCAGCTACTTCGAGTGGGTCCAGAACCGCCACGGCTACTTCTGGAGCATCGAGCGGGTCAACCGCCGCCTCGACCGGATGATGCGCGAGGCCTTCGACAAGGTCTACGACGCCGGCCAGAAGCACGAAGTCCCGCTGCGGATCGCCGCCTACATCATCGCCATCGAGAAGGTAGCGGGCGCGCTGAAGCTGCGTGGGATTTATGCGTGATGCGTAAACCGTGAGGGTGCCCACGCCCCCTCGTGCTCGACCCGAAGCCGCGCCGGCGCAACCGGCGCGGCTTCTTCTGTGTACGCCCCCCATGCGATCTCCGCTCCCCGCGCTCCGCCTGCTGTCCTCCATCCTCTGCCTGCTGATCGCCGGCTGTGCCACGCCCATCGCGCCAAGCGGTGGGCCACAGGACACCACCCCGCCCCGCCTCGAATCGGCCGACCCCGCCGACGCCGCCGTGAACGTCCGCGCCGACCGGCTCGTGCTGACGTTCTCCGAGAACGTGGACGAGACGACGGTGCCCCGTGCGCTCAACATCACCCCCGGTTGGGAGACGCCGCCCGAGGTCCGGGTGCGTCGCCGTCGCGTCGAGGTCGTTTTTCCCGACTCGCTACGCCCGCACACGACCTACGTCGTCACGTTCGACACGAACCTGCGGGATCTCCACAACATCGCCCTCCGCGAGCCGATCACGCTCGCCTTCGCCACAGGGCCTCAGTTGGATCGGGGGCAGATCACAGGACGCATCCTCGATCCGCAATCCGGCGCGCCCGTCGCCGGGCTCGACGTGTTCGCCTATGCCCTCGCCGACACGGCAGCGGCCGATTCGGCGGCCCTGCCCGACCCGCGCACGACGGCTCCCGACTACCGCACGCAGACGGGTGAGGCCGGCACGTTCACTCTCGGTTATCTGACCGAGGGGCCGTATTTCGTCGTCGCCATCGCCGATGCAAACCGGAACCGGCGGGCTGACGCGGGCGAGGCGTTCGCCGCCCCCTCCGACCCCGTCGCCGTGGCCCTCGCGCCGGACTCGGCGCGGCAGGCCCTGACCCCGCTCCGCGCCTTCCGCACCCGGCTCGACACGATCCCACCCGAGCCGCTCCGCGTCCGCACCCGCAGCGACCGCCGCTTCGCCGTCCGTTTCGACGAGCCGATCCGGCTGCGTGACCGAGATACCGAGTCGTGGTCCCTCGTCGATACCACGACCGGCCGTCCCGCCGCCGTCCGGCAGGCCTACGCCGACGACGACCTGCAGCAACTCGTGCTGCTGACCGATCCGCTCCCGGCCACCCCGCACCGGCTCCGGCTCACCCGCCCCACCGCCGTCGCCGACTCCACCGGCAATCCCGCCCGCCCGGTCCCGCTCGTCTTCACGCCGAGCCCCGATGCCGACACGCTCGGCCTCCGCTTCCTCAGCTTCCTGCCCGAAGCGTCGGGCACGCGGCAGACCCTGTCCCCGCTCGACACGGCCGGCGTCCGCTTCAACGCCCCGGCCGACTCCGCCGTGCTCGGCCGGATCGCCGTCACCGACACCCTCGGCGCGGCCCTCCCTTTCGCGATATCCACGGCCGACGGCATCCGCTACCGAATCGCGGCCGAGACCGACGCTCCCTTCCGCATCGCCGTGCCGCAACCGGACTCGACGTACGTCCGCACGTTCGCTCCGCTCCCGACGTCCGAACGCGGCGACCTGGCGGGCGTCGTCGTCACGCCGGACGGCGCGCGCGTCGTAGTCGAGGCTGTGGCCGGAGCGGCGCACTACGTCGCACAGACCGACGCGACGGGCGCGTTCATGCTCTCCGGCCTGCCCGCGGGCGAAGTCCGCCTCCGCCTCTTCGTGGACCGGAACGGGAACGGCCGGTGGGACGGCGGCCGACTCGCGCCCTACGTCGCCCCCGAGCCGCTCCGCTTTCTCGACAGCCCGCAGACCGTCCGCGCGCGCTGGGAAACCGTGATAGATACATTGGTGATTGAGTGATTCGCCGATTGACTGATTTCCTCTCCTTCCCCGCCATGCCCAATCACCCAATCATCCATTCACCCATTCAGCGAATGTTCGAGCCCGTCCTTTCCACCGAGGCCATGCGCGCGGCCGACCGGCG
Organism: Rhodothermales bacterium; assembly: GCA_038232935.1. GTDB lineage: Bacteria > Bacteroidota > Rhodothermia > Rhodothermales > JANQRZ01 > JBBSMX01. The sequence continues at coordinate 55,513 of JBBSMX010000007.1, forward strand.
CACGATGGAGGAGTTCGGGCTTCCCGGCTTCGCGCTGATGGAGACGGCCGGGCGCGGCGCGGCCGATGCGATAGAGGAAGTGTTCGGGCCGATGGCGGGGCGGAGTGTGCTCGTGCTCGCCGGGAAAGGCAACAACGGCGGCGACGGCCTCGTCGTAGCGCGCGTGCTGGCCGGCCGCGGCGCGCACGTGCGCGTCGCCACGCTCGCGACGGAGGGCGATGCGACCGAGGACACCGCGCGCAACCTCCGTCTCCTCCGGCAACTCGCCGAGCACGACGCGCACGTGACGGTCGATGCGTTCGAAGACATCCGGCAGGTCTCGGCGGCCCATCCGCCGGACCTCATCGTGGACGCGCTCCTCGGTATCGGGGTAACGGGAGCGCTGCGGGAGCCCATCGATGCCCTCGCCCGGTGGATGAACGGGCAGGCCGCCCCCGTCGTCGCGCTCGACGTCCCGACGGGGCTGAACAGCGACACCGGCACCGCGCAGGAGGACACCGTCCGCGCCGACCTCACGGTGACGATGGCCGCGCGCAAAGCCGGCCTCCTGTTCAACGACGGGCCGCAGCATGCCGGCCGAGTCGCCGTCGTGGACATCGGGATCCCGGCCCATCTGCTGTCTGATGCGCTCGGCATGGCCGGCAGCGCGCGCCGCTCCACCGACGCTGCCGTCCGAGCGCTCCTCCCCGAGCGGGCACACGACGCGCACAAGTACACCGCCGGGCGGGTCGTCACCGTCGTCGGCTCGAAGGCATTCACGGGAGCGGCCGTAATGGCATCGGAAGCGGCAGCACGCGCCGGAGCCGGGGCCGTGATCTGCTGCACGCCCGCAAGCGCCCGCCCCATCGTCGAGACGAAGCTGACGGAGGTGATGACGGTCCCCCTTGCGGAGACAGACGAGGGCTCGCTCGCCCGCGACGCGCTCGCGCCGATCCTCGAACGGACGAAGAGTGCCGACGCCGTGCTCGTCGGCTGCGGGCTCGGCAAGCACCCCGAGACGCAGCACCTCGTCCGATCCCTCCTGACGAAGCTGTCCGGCCCCGTCGTCGTGGATGCCGACGGGCTCAACGCACTCGCCGGCCACACCGGCCTGATCTCGGACTACGCCGGCGGCCGGTGGGTCCTGACGCCGCACACCGGCGAGCTCCGCCGGCTCATCGGCACCGACGACCTCGACACGACGGACCGAATCGCGCTCGTCGCGCAGTGGGCCGCGCGCTGGAACTGCGTGCTCGTCCTGAAAGGCATGCCGAGCGTAGTTGGGACCCCGGACGGCCGGGTCTTCGTTGCGGGCGTGAGCAATCCGGCGCTCGCGACGGCCGGCACGGGGGATGTGCTGGCCGGGATGATCGTCGGCCTGCTCACGCAGGGCATGGCCCCCGTCGACGCCGCCGTCTGCGCCCTCCACCTCGGCGGTCGCGCGGCCGATCACTACACCGCCTCCCGGCAGGCCCGCACGATGCTGGCGACGGACCTGCTGAGCGCGTTGCCCCACGTGTTGACGGGCTGACGATGGTATCGCCCTGCCTCAAGGCGCAGCATGCTGCTTCTCTACGGTCGTTCGTGGCGAGGCACACGCCGTATTTTTGGCCTCTTTTTTCGATCCTCCGATCCCGACGTGAAAACAATTTCTTTCGGCTGGGCGCTACTCATCCTCGCTCTCTGCTCGATCCCCGGCTCGAGCGTCCCGGACGCTGTGCTCTTCAGTTTCGACAAGGTGGGGCACTTCGGCATGTTCTTCATCGGGGCGTTGCTGTGGATGCGGACGTGGCCCGACCGAGCGGCTCGGGTCTTCGCCGCCGGGCTGGCCTTCAGCGTAGGGACCGAGCTCTACCAGGGCCTGCTCCCCCTCCTCGGCCGCAGCGCCGACCCGTTCGACGTGCTCGCCGACGCGCTCGGTCTGGCAGTGGGGCTGGGACTCGCGCTCTGGCTGCAACGGCGGCAGCGTGTCCCGGTGACGTAAGCGTCCTGCTAAACGGAGAGCAACGATGGCGGTCTCTCGGTGTCTGACTGGGTGAATCCCAACCCGTTCACTCGACGCTTGCTCCCATGCATGACCTCCGCCGCCGCTACCTCGTCTACATCCAACTCGGCCTCCTCCTCGCACTCGGCCTCGTCGTCACCGCGTTCTCCGTCCCCCTCCGCTTCGGTGGGAGCGCGGAGGTTCTGCTGGTCCCAGGCGAAGCGATCCAGCCCACTGATATCGAGATCACCGAGCAGCGGAAGGACAAACCGCCGCCGCCTCGTCCCCCCGCCCCCATCGAGGTGGAGAACGCCGAGACCCACGACATCGTCATCGACCTCCCCTCGCTCGACCCCACGGTGGAGACGCCGTTCGTGATCCCGCCGCTCACCCCACCGGAGACGCTGCCCAGCCGCTTCGGACCGGAAGAGAAAGAGATCTTCGAGGTCGTCGAGGACCCGCCTGCGCTACTCCCCAACGAACGCGACGGGCTGCGGGAGCTCCAGTCCCGCATCCAGTATCCGGAGCTGGCGCGGCGGGCGGGCATCGAGGGGACGGTCTTCGTGCAGTTCGTCGTCGACGAGCAGGGCAACGTCGTGGACCCGGTATGCGTGCGCGACCCCGGCGGCAACACGTGCGAGGAGGCCCTCCGCGCCGTGCGG
>JBBSMX010000008.1:0-56185 GCA_038232935.1 Rhodothermales bacterium
CTGCTGATGCTCACGGTGTGCGGCCGGGGGTCGCCCCAGAGATCCCAGAGGGCCTCGCCCCGCCTTGTCCGAACTCCGCTTCCGAGTACTCATCGCAACTGCCTCCGTTGAGGTGTTGCGACGACCGTTTGAATCTACCCTCGTCCCGAGCATCGCTGTGGTGGTGGCCGGGTTCGAGGCGACGAAGGTACTGGTCGCCTCGCAGGTGGCGCTCAGCTTCGAGCTGCCGTTCGTGCTCGTCCCGCTCCTGCTCTTCACCGGCAGCCGCGCCCTGATGGGGCCGTTCCGCAACCGCCCTTTCACGACGTGGGCGCTCGGCGCGACGGTGCTCCTCATCGGCGTGCTCAACGGCTGGCTGATCTACTCGCTCCTCGCCGGATGACGCGAGACGCTGGCGGGACGAAAGTATTTGTGCAAAGCATGAGTCGCTCGCGGAACTCCGCTGGCAGGTTGATTAAAAAAGCGAGGGGTCCCGTGCTCGGACGCTACCTCCTCCCCTCTCTCTTCTTGCTCGTCGGCGGTAGAACCGACGCATCGCCCGCCGCCCCCTCCGTCCTTCCGTGATGGACTTTTCCATCGTCCGCCGTCGCTGGGCGATTGCCGAAGGGTACTTCCCCGGCTGGAGCCACGGCCCCGAGCCGGAGATGCTCAGCCACGAGGCCTTCTGCATCCTCAACGCCACCGTCGAGGACGCGACGCTGAACGGCCTCACCGGCGTGCTCGCCACCGACGGTTATCTCCTCGAACCCCGCGACCTGACCACCGACCCGATGGTGAGCGTGCCCGCCTCCGAGTACTACATCCCCGGCTCGGGCTACCTCCAGATCTACGAGTTCAATACGGCACAGGACGCGGCGAGCGAGGTCGGCGAGATCGAGCTGAGCGCGCGCTCAGTCGTTCCGTCGTCGGTGTACCAGCACGGCCGGCTCGTGGTCGCCTATTACGGGCGGGACGGGATGCTCCGGGCAGATCTGGACCAGGCCCTCGGGCAGTCCAGACTTTGATCGGGGCCTCACGGAGGGTCAGAGACTACGCCGCCCCTTCGTCCGGCGCGCGCTGCATCTGCACCACTACCTCCTGCCGCACCGCCGCGATGACGACCCGCCCCCCGGTCGTCTCGAAGGCGTCGAGGATGCGCTCGGTCAACACGTCCCGCGTCGCGCGGCGCTTCTTGTAGTCCACGACGTAGCGGACGGTGTAGGTGAGCCAGTTGGCGTCCATCGTCAGCGTCACCGCCGGTTCGATGCGAGTCTCGCTGAGCAGGTAGCGGCGGTTCATCGACGCCCACCGCGCCTTCGCTCCGGTGACGTAGGTATCCTCGATCCCGCCCGCGATGCCTTCGAGCAGCTCGCGGGCGAGCTTCCGGTCGCTGCCGTGGCGGACGGGGACGGCGATCTCGTCCCAGACGAAGGGGAAGTCGCCGGAGTAGTTGTAGGCCGGCTCCCTCAGGACGGCCGCGTTCGGGACGCGGACGAACCGGCCGCTGTAGAGGTCGCTGCCGATCCACTCGCCGATCTCGAAGAGCGTCGTCCGCAGCACGCCGATGTCGATCACGTCGCCCTTGACGCCGCCGAGGAGGACGCGGTCGCCGGGCCGGTAGAACGAGCCGAACGTGATGGCGACCCAGCCGGCGAGGCTGACGATCACGTCCCCGAGCGCGATCACCACGCCGGCCCCCGCCACGCCGAAGGCCACGCCGAGCCCGCCGAGCTGCTCCGAGAACACCGCCGCCACGAACAGCACGGCAATGAAATACCCCGTCGTGGTGACCACCTTCCGCGTCCGGTAGCGGAGGCTCGCGCTCTCGATCTCGCGCGCCAGCGCCGACCGCACCAGCCGGATCAAGAACGCGATGACGACCAGGCCGAGGACGAGGACGACGAGCCGCTCGACGAGCGGGGCCGCGAGGATCCGTTCGAGGTTCGTCTCCAGCTCGTGGACGGGGTCGGGGGCCTGCTGCATGAGAGATAGAGGGTAGGGCTCCAGCTTTAGGAGTCGCACGTCACGAACGGCGGCCCTGTGATCCTCCGTTCAGCCGTCGTCGCGGGTACCCCTTCCTCTCCGCCGGCGGGCAGACTGTTCCGGGTCAGGGACCGAGGGGCGGCGGAGGCCAGTTGCCGCGCGCGAGGTAGTCGGCGAGGGTGAGGGCGAAGAGGATGAGCACCCAGAAGAGTCCGGCTCCGGCGAACACCCGCACGAGTCGGCTGCCGGTCTTGACGTGCATGAAGAAGAGCACGACGAGGAGCATCTTCGCCGACACGATGCCCATCGCCACGGGGAAGTGGAGCGCCCCGAGGGGGAGCGCATCCGCGAGCATCGTCAGCGCGAGCAGCCCCATCAGCGCTGCGGCGACGCGGTAGTAGGTCTTCGGTTGGATGGCGGCGTCGGCCATAACATCACCCTCCGGCGAGGTAGAGGAGCGGGTAGAGGAAGAGCCAGACGATGTCCACGAGGTGCCAGTACAGCCCCGTCATCTCGACGTGCATGTGCCCCCGCATCGTCCCACGGTGGGCGAGGATCGCCATCGTCAGCACGACGCCGATGCCGATGGTCATGTGGAGCGCGTGGAGGCCGGTCATGCAGTAGTAGAACACGACGAACAGCTCGACCTGCTGGCGGAGCGGGCCACCCACGTCGAAGCCCGCGCCGGGCCAGAAGCCCTCGTGCAGGTCGAGATAATATTCGAGCCCCTTCAGCCCGAGGAAGAGCGCCCCGAGCGCGGCGGTCCCGACGAGCAACCACGTCACCGCCTTCCAGCGCGCCTCCTTCGCCGCGTGGACGGCGAGCGCCATCACGAGGCTGCTCGTCAGCAGGACCGCCGTGTTCGCCGAGCCGATCCAGAACTTCGTGTGCTCCGTCCCGACGTGCCACGCCTCGGGGTAGAGGAATCGGTAGACGACGAAGCCGAGAATGAGCGTCGAGAACAGCAGCACCTCGGTGGCGAGGAACACCCACATCCCGAGCGTGTCGGCCTCGCGCTGCTGATCGAGGTCGTCGAACTGCTCGGCGAGGACGGCTCCTGAGGGCGGACGCGGCGGGACCTCGGCCGTGGCAGCGCGGTCGGCGGCGGAGCGGTCCTCCGGGGCGGGTGGGGCAAGGGTAGGCATGGCTCAGACCGCGTCGGTGTGCTCGTCCAGCTCGTAATCGTAGACCTCCTCGACCACGACCGGCGGGGTGTCGAAGTTGTGCTTCGGCGGGGGCGAGGGCGTCTTCCACTCCAGCCCCGTCGCCCGCCACGGGTTGTCCGGCGCGGGTTTCCCGTAGCGGAGCGACCACAGGAGGTAGAGGAACGGCAGGAGATAGCCGACAGCGAGGATCGAGGCCCCGGCCGTCGAGAGGACGTGGTAGACCTCGAACTCGGCCGGGTACTGGTGGTAGCGCCGGGGCATCCCGAGGTAGCCGAGGATGAACTGCGGGAAGAACGTGAGGTTGAAGCCGAGGAAGACGGTGAGGGCCGAGAACACGCCCATCTTCTCGGGATACATCCGCCCCGTGATCTTCGGCCACCAGAAGTGCAGCCCGCCGAGGTAGGCCATCATCGTCCCGCCCACCATGATGTAGTGGAAGTGGGCGACGACGAAGTACGTGTCGTGGAGGTGGACGTCGACGGCGAGCGAGGCGAGGAAGAGGCCCGTCAGCCCGCCGATGGTGAACAGCCCGATGAAGCCGAGGGCGTAAATCATCGGGGTCTTGAGGTAGATGTGTCCCTTGTGCAGCGTCGCGGTCCAGTTGAACACCTTGATCGCAGACGGAATCGCGACGAGGAAGCTCAGCAGCGAGAACACCATCCCGGCGTAGATGCTTTGCCCGCTCACGAACATGTGGTGCCCCCACACGAGGAACCCGAAGACGGCGATGCCGAGCGTGGCCGCCACGACCCACGTATAGCCGAAAATCCGCTTGCGCGAGAAGCACGCGACGAGCTCGCTCACCACGCCCATCCCCGGCAGCACCATGATGTAGACGGCCGGGTGGCTGTAGAACCAGAAGAAGTGCTGGAACAGGATCGGGTCGCCGCCGAGCGCCGGGTCGAAGATGCCGACGCCGAAGAGCCGCTCGACGACCAGCATGAGCAGCGTCAGCGCGAGGATGGGCGTCGCCAGCACCATGATGAGGCTCGTCGCGTAGGTCGTCCAGACGAAGAGCGGGAGGCGGAGCCACGTCAGCCCCGGCGCGCGCATCGTGTGGACGGTGACGATGAAGTTCAGCCCGGTCATGATCGAGCTGAACCCGACGATGAAGATGCCGAGCGTGACGAGGAAGACGCGGCTCGTCGAGAAGGTCGAGCTGTAGGGCGTGTAGAACGTCCACCCCGTATCCACCCCGCCGAGCACGACGGCGGCGAGGGTGAAGAGCGCGCCGAACATGAACACGTACCAACTCGCGAGGTTGAGGCGCGGGAACGCGAGGTCCCGCGCCCCGAGCATGAGCGGGAGCAGAAAGTTGCCGAGCGTCGTCGGGATCGACGGGATGAGAAAGAACCACACCATCACGATCCCGTGCATCGTGAAGAGCCGGTTGTAGACGTCCGACGTGAACAGGTCGCCGAGCGGCGTGAGCAGCTCCATCCGCATCATCGTGGCGAAGACGCCGCCGATGGCGAAGAACACGGTGATCGAGACGAGGTAAAGCAGCCCGATCCGTTTGTGGTCCGTCGTCAGCAGCCACGACTTCAGCGTGCGCCCGTCGTTGAGGTAATGCACGCGCGTCCGGGCCGCCGAGTCGGGCAGAACGGTGTCCGGCAGGTCCGGGCGACGGGTTCGGGAAGGCGGGGCAGGAATAGCCATGAGCGGCGGCGGAAACGGTCAGCGGGTGGGCGGTGGCGAAGCGGCAGCAACGGAATCGAGAGCGACCGGCCGAGCGGGGGCGCTGGAGTGCGCGCCGAGCGATTTGAGGTAGGCGACGAGTTGGTTCAGCTCCTCCTCGCTGAGCTGCCCTTTGAACGTGGGCATGATGGGCGGGTAGCCCGCGACGAGCTTCGCGTAGGGATAGACAATCGACTCGCGGAGGTACTGCTCGTCGGCGAGCACGAAGCGGTCCTGGCCGATCTGCACGCGGCTGCCGAAGAGCCGGTAGAGCGACGGCCCCTGCGCGGGGTAGAGCGCCGTCGAGTCCGGGCGGTGACAGGACACGCAGCGGAGACGCTCGAAAAGGGCGGCCCCGGCGGCGGCCATCGAGACCGGCCCGCGGTCGACGGCGGGCGCTTCGCGGTCGGCGTTTTGAAGAAGCCACGGTTCGGGCGAGACGTCGGTGCGCCCGGCGTCCTGCGGATCCGCGCGGTAGCGGACATCGTCCGGCGCGACCGGCTCGCCGACGCCGGTGCCGGGCATGGTCGTACGTCCGGCTGTGTCGCCGGTCTGGAGCCACGCCTCGTACTCGGCGGGGTCCATCACGACGACGAAGCCGCCCATGTACGAATGCTCGGTGCCGCAGAACTCGGCGCAGAAGAGCCGGAAGCGGCCCGTCTTCGTCGCCTCGAACCAGACCGTCGTGGTCCGGCCGGGGAGCACGTCCTGCTTGATGCGGAAGGCGGGGACGTAGAACGAGTGGATCACGTCCTCGCTCGACATGTTCATCCGCACGCGGCGGCCGAGCGGGACGTGCAGCGTGTTGATCTCGCGGACGCCGTTCGGGTGCTGGAACTTCCACATCCACTGCTTGCCCGTCGCGTAGACCTCGTGCATCTCGCCCGGCGGCGGCTCTTCGAGCCGGTAGTACGCGAACGACGCCCAGACGAACACGCCCAGCCCCATCAGTAGCGGAATGACGATCCACCCCGTTTCGAGGATGCGGTTCTCGTTGATCGGGTTCGAACGGTCGGCGTTTTCGTTGCCGTGCCGGTAGCGAATGACGAAGACGGTGATGAGCGCGGCGATGCCGAGGGAGAACAGCAGCCCGAGGCCGAGGAGCACGAAGAAAATCGCGTCCACCTCGGCGGCCCCCGTCGAGGCGCTTTCCGGAAAGAAGGGGACGTTCATGGCGAGGGCGGTTGGACGAGGCCGCGCATCGAATCCGGCGGGCGGACGGCGTCTCGGAGCGAATCCGGCGTGGCAGGGCGGGCCGTGTCGGCGTCGAGGTAGTTCGGGACGAGGGAGTTGGAGGCGGGGGCGAGATCGGGCGGCGGCTCGGGGTACGCGGGGGTGACGCGCGGCTCGTGGCAGGCCGCGAGCAGGAGCGCCACCGTGAAGAGGAGAGCGAGGCGAGGAGTCATCGAAGCGTCTCCGCCCCGCTGGAGCGGGGCAAGCTGTCGAGGGTGTCGAGGAGCCGGCGTATGCGGGGCGACGGCGCGTACGGCTCGGCGCTCGCCCCGAGCACGGGCGGGGCCGTGGGAGCAAGCGCACCGGGCGGGAGCACCACCGTAAAGCCGCTCTCGGTGCGGACGGTGTCGGGCAAGATCACAGGGGCCGTGCGGACGGGCAGCCCGCGCTCAGCAAGCAGCACCATCGCCCGCTCGACGGGGATGCGAACCGCCCCGTCCTCGGCGACGCCATACGTCGTCAGCAGCCGGTCCTCGCGGGCGTGCATCGCAGCGAGGTCCACGGCAGGGTCGGCCTGAAGCCGGGGCGCGGGCGGCAGCGGCTCCACGTCGGCGAAGGGCGACATCGGCCCGGCGCGCTCGACCTCCAGGTGCCGGAACTCCTGCATCAGCCACCCCAGTGCCAGCATCCCCACCACCACCGTCGCAAGCACCGCCGACGCCCCGATCAGCACACCGCGCGTGTGGGTGTCGGCCTCGGACTCATGCCCCCGCTCGATCACTGCCTGCGGCGGGAGGTCTCCCGCGCTCGCCCCGGCATGCGGAACCGCGCCCTCCAACCTCGTCGCCTCCCCCTCGGGCGACTCCCTCGGGAGCTCGCCCGGCTCTTTTGGCTCCCTTTCGGCCTGCTCGACGCCGCGTGGGGCAGCCCCCCCGCTCTGGTCGCCATCGCTGCGCTCAAGGGGACCAGAACTGTCCCTCTTGACAAGGGGGACAGCTTCAGGAGTGCTTGAGGGCGCAGGGGCTCGTCCCAGAGCCCGATGCGCTCCTGAAACGGGGGGTGTGGACGTCTTCTTCCCGCGCCGTCCCACAAGCCGGGTCACCACGGCTCCTCCGAGCGCGCCGAGGAACGCCCAGAGCCAGGAACTGCTCCGGTCGGGTTCGGGGCGGCGCGTGCTCATGGCAGCACAGCCTCCCCACCGTCGGAGACGACGATCTGAAGCGATTCAGGCAGGCGCGGGTCGCCCACGGGCAGCAGGCGCGGACTCCGCGCGAGGCTCCACGCGAACGCCGCCACCCACAGCCCGCCGACTCCGACGAGCGCGGCGACCGCCACGAGCAACGTCGCCGCTTCGAGGTCGGGGTAGGCCGGGAGGATCAGCCAGACGAGGTAGACGGCGTGGACCAAGAGGAGCGCGCCGGCCAGCCACGCGAGCGCCAGCCCCCGCTTCGTCCGCCGCGAGAGCAGCAGCAGGAACGGCACGGCGAAGTGGAAGACCGCCAGCCCCACCGCAACCCATCGCCATGCGCCGACGCCCCGGCGGACGTACCACGTGATCTCCTGTGGCAGATCACCCGCCCAGATGACGAGGTACTGCATGAAGAGCATGTACGTCCACAGCATCACGAACATCAGGAGCAGGTTGCCGTAGTCGTGGACGTACTTCGTGCGGAAGGCGGCGGCGAAGGGCGGCGAGCGGCGGACCCAGAAGAGCGCGAGGATCGTCACGGCCACGCCGCTGAGCGTCTGGCTGATGGCCCACACAAAGCCGTAGACCGTCGAGAACCAGTCCGGCTCCAGCGACATCCCCCAGTCCGTCGAGGCGAAGAGCATGAGGACGACATAGCCGACGAGGCCGCCCGCCGAGAGGTGGCGGAGGCGCTGCACGAGCCGGTCGCGCTCGGCGTCGGTGCCGGCCTCATCGAGCGCACGCGACCACCGGGGCAGGAGCGTCGCGAGTGTGAGCCAGAACCCGAAGTAGACGACGGCGCGGACGAGGAAGAACGGCACGTTGAGGTAGGCCCCTTTCTGCCGGAGGTCGGGGTCTACGAGACGCAGTGCCTCGTCCGTCCACGGGTAGATCCAGCCCATCCCGACGAGCACGAGCGCGAAGAGGACCGCCACGAGGAACGTCGTCCGCCCGCCCGCTTCGAGGAGGCGGCGCGAGTAGAACCCCCAGCCGCCGCCCATCAGCAGGTGGATCATCAGCACGACGAGGCACCCGAGCGACGGGCCGAGCCAGAACAGCACGCCGACGTACACCCCGCGGAAGAACACCGCCGGCCCGACCACGAGGCCGACGAGCGCGAGCCCCAGCCCTACGCCGCCCACGACGAGCCCGCGCAGGCGGACGCGCCGTAGCCGGTCGGGTAGGGCCGTGTGGGAGTCGGTCGTCATCGGCGGACAGAGAGGCTGGAAGCGGACGGGAATACGGCCTCGGAGCGGCGGAGGGCAGCGAGGGTGTCGGCGGGCACGTCGGTGGCGCTCGCGTGCTGGCTGAGTTGGAGGGCGCGAACGTAGGCGACGATGGCCCAGCGGTCGGCGGGTGCGAGGCGCGAGGCGTAGGAAACCATCGCGCCGTAGCCGTTCGTAACCACGTTGTAGAAATGGCCGACGGGCGCATCGCGCAGGCGCTCGGTGTGGTACGACGGCGGCGGTCGGAGGCCGCGCTGCACGATCATGCCCTGCCCGTCGCCGAGCCGTCCGTGGCAGGGCGAGCAGTAGATGTCGAACCGCTGCCGCCCGCGCGCGAGCACCTCGGCCGTGACTGGGAACGGAAACGTCGTCGCCAGCGCTGCCTCGGGAGCCACACGACCCTCCTCAACAGCCGCGACCTCGACGCCCGCCTCGCCGAGCGGACGCGCTTCGAGCCCATCGTAGAACAGCGCGTCGCCCGACGGATCGGTCTGCGCCACGGTGCCCGGCACGAGGGGCCGCATCCCGAGGCTGTCGTCGAAGAGCGGACTCGCCCGGTAGGGGACGACCTTCGGCTGGTCCTCCATCCGCTGGTAGCACCCCGCGAGCAGGAGCGCGACGAGGGAGAGACAGAGGATGGAGAGACAGAGGATGGAGGGACGGAGGGTAGAGGGATGGAGGATGGAGAGTCGCCGCCCGATCAGTCTGCTCCGGTCCTTGTTTGATTCCAGGATTCCAACCTCCCCACTCGTCATCCCCGCGTAGGCGGGGACCCACAGGGAATCTCCCGCCGATGGGTCCCCGATCGGGGTCGGGGATGACTGTTCTTGGAGGGCTGAAATAGATGACGCGCGAGAAGTCCGTCGGCTCTGTGCAGAGCGATTCCTGTCAGCCGCGAGCCCCGTAGCTATTCCCCATCTTCCATCCTCTATCCTCCACACTCTCATGGCTCGACCTCCGAGATCGTGACGGCTCCCTGCGCGTGCAGGAAGGCGTGCGTGGCGGTGGCATCGAACGTCGGGTCCGAGGCTTCGAGGCAGAGGAAGAAGCGATCTTGCGAGGCGTGAAGGAAGCGGGCGGCGTTGAAGACGGGGTGGTATGGCTGCGGCAGTTGGCTCGCGATGAGGAGGCCGAAGAGCGCGAAGAACCCCGCGAAGAGGACCGTCAGTTCGAACGTGATCGGGATGAACGAGGGCCAGCTGTGGTGGGGCCGCCCGCCGATGTTGAGCGGGTAGCCGATCACGTTCGCGTACCACTGCATGACGTAGCCCGTCAGCCCGCCGAGCACGCCGCCGCTGAGCGCGACGAGCGGCATCCGGTTCTTGCGGAAGCCGACGGCCTCGGCCAGCCCCTCGACGGGGAACGGCGAGTAGGCATCCATCCGGCGGTAGCCGGCGGCATACGCGGCCTCGGCGGCGGCGCGCACCGCCTCCGGCGTCTCGAACTCGGCCAGCAGCCCGTAGACGGGCACCTCGGCCATCGTTTCGTCCGGGGCGGAGGCCGAGGGCGGAGCGGCTTCGTTCGGGAGGGTATGGGGCGTCGTCGGCTCCATCAGCTCGCGGTCTCCTCGTGGGTGTAGGGCGAGGCCGTCGGGTGCGAGGCTCCGTCGCCGCCGGGCGGGTCGAGCGCGGTCTCGGCGCGCAGCTTCTCCTCCGGCGACTGCCCCTGCTCGTGGACCAACTCGCGCATCTCCGCCATCGAGATCATCGGGAGGAAGCGGACGAACAGGAACACGAGGGCGAGGAAGAACCCGAGCGTCCCGAGGAAGAACGACCAGTCCCAGAACGTCCCCGCGTACGACCCCCAACTCGACGGCAGGAAGTCGCGGCTCAGGCTCGTCACCACGATCATGTAGCGCTCCGACCACATCCCGACGTTGACGAGGATCGCCACCACCCAGAGCACCTTCAGGTTGCGCCGCACGGCGGGAAACCACAGCGACTGCGTCACGACGACGTTGCAGCCGATCACGATCCAGTAGACGTGCGCATACGGCCCGAACATCCGGTTCGCCATCATGTACTGCTCGAACGTGTCGGCGCTGTACCACGCCATGAAGCCCTCGGTGAGGTAGCCGTAGCCGACGATCAGCCCGTTGACGAGCATCACCTGCGCCATCAGTTCGATGTGTCGCATCGTGATCATCCCCTCCAACCCGTAGAGCGTGCGGATCGGGATGACGAGCGTCAGCACCATCGCGAAGCCCGAGAAGATGGCCCCGGCGACGAAGTAGGGCGGGAAGATGGTCGAGTGCCAGCCCGGCAGGATCGCGATCGTGAAGTCGAGCCCGACGATGGAGTGGACCGAGATCACGAGCGGCGCGGCGAGGCCGCCGAGGATGAGGTAGACCGTCCGGTAGCGGTGCCAGTGGCGGGCCGAGCCGCGCCAGCCGAGCGCGAAGAGGCCGTAGACCCATGCCCGCGTTCCCCGGTTCTGCTGCACGAGGCGGTCGCGCGTCGCGGCTAGGTCGGGGACGAGGCCGACGTACCAGAAAACGAGCGAGATCAGCCCGTAGGTCGAGACCGCGAAGACGTCCCACACGAGCGGGCTGCGGAACTGCGGCCACAGGCCCATCGAGTTGGGGTAGGGGAAGAGGTAGTACGCCATCCACGGCCGGCCGGGGTGGAGCAGCGGCATCATCCCGGCGCACGCCACGGCGAAGAGCGTCATCGCCTCGGCGAAGCGGTTGATCGACGTCCGCCACTCTTGCCGCATGAGCAGCAGCATCGCCGAGATAAAGGTCCCCGCGTGCCCGATCCCGATCCACCACACGAAGTTGATGATGGCGAAGCCCCACGCCACCGGGATGTTCACGCCCCAGATGCCGACGCCCTTCGCCAGCAGGTAGACAATCGTCGTGAGCATCACCATCGTGAGCAGGAAGCCGACGGCGAAGGCGGCGAGCCACTGCCACGGCTGGTGCTTGCGCAGCGGGACGCCGGTGACGGTGTCGGTGACGCTCGTGTACGTCTGCCCCGGCGCGGCGACCGGGGTCGTCGAGGCGTAGCGCTTCGGCTCGTGGAGCGGCCGGCCGGGCGCGGGTTTCGGCGGCGTCGCGTCGTGCCGGGTTGGAGGAAGCTCGGTCGGCATCAGCTCGCCTCGTCGGGTGCCGAGCGCTGCACCGTGCGGAGCGCGGGGTTGGGGTTCGTGATCTGCGCGAGGTAGGTCGTGCGCGGGCGCGTGCCGAGCTCGGCGAGGAGGCCGTAGTTGTGCGGCTCGGTCTTGAGCTGGTTCACGCGGGAGGCTCGGTCGTTCATGTCGCCGAAGACGATGGCGTCGGTCGGGCAGACGCCCTGGCAGGCGGTGACGACCTCGCCGTCGCGGATCGTACGGTTCTCTTTCTTGGCCTCGATGCGGGCGTGGCTGATCCGCTGCACGCAGTAGGTGCACTTCTCCATCACCCCGCGCGTGCGGACCGTCACGTCGGGGTTGTGGCGCAGCGCCGAGACGTCGTTCCGGTCGTAGTCGGTGTACTGGAGGAAGTTGAACCGGCGGACCTTGTAGGGGCAGTTGTTGGAGCAGTAGCGCGTGCCCATGCAGCGGTTGTAGATCATCACGTTGAGGCCCTCGCTGTCGTGGACCGTCGCGTTGACGGGGCAGACGAGCTCGCACGGGGCGTTCTCGCAGTGCTGGCAGAAGACGGGCTGGTGCAGCACCTCCTCCGGGTCGCTCGCGTCGCCTTTGTAGTAGCGGTCGATCCTCAGCCAGTACATGTGCCGCCCACGCCGGACCTCCTCCTTCCCGACGACGGGGATATTGTTCTCGGCCACGCACGCGACGACGCACGCGTTGCAGCCCGTGCAGGCGGTGAGGTCGATGGCCATGCCCCACTTATAGCCGTCGTACTCGTAGCCGGGGTAGAGCGTCGGCAGCTCCATCATCTCACCCTCGTGCGCGAAGTCGGGGTTCTCGATGAAGGCGGAGATCGGCGCGGAGCGTGCGAGGTCGCGTCCGTGCATCCGCCACTGCTCGTTGGTCGCGGCGAGGGCGTAGGTCTTTCCGGTCTTTCGGATCTCCAGGCCCGGCCCGCCCCACGGCGCGTCGACGAAGCGGAGGCGGTAGGCGTCGAAGCCGGCCCCGGTCCCGGCCCGGCCGGCGCGCGCGCGGCCGTAGCCGAGGTGGCACGTCACGCAGCCTTCGGGCTGGCCGGCCAGCACCCACACCGGAGCCTCGACCGTCTGCCCCCGATACCGCAGCTCGACCACGTCCTCGTTCTCGACGCCGAGCGTCTTCGCGGTGCTCGGGGAGATGAGGGCGGCGTTGTCCCACGTCAGCTTCGTCAGCGGCTTCGGGGTCTCCTGCAACCACCCGTTGTTGGCCCACTCGCCCGTGCCGATGGTCGGGTCCGGCCGGAGGATGAGTTCGAGGGTTGCGGGTTCGGAGTTTGAGGTTAGAGGTTGGAGACCGGCGTAGGGGCGCAGCATGCTGCGCCCGGGCGGTGAGGATGCGCTGCGCCCGTACACGGAAGAGGATTCAGCAGAGGTCGTCGCTGAAGCCGACGCGGCGGTGCCCGCAAGGAAGCCCTTGCGGAGGGTCTGCCGCCAGAAGCTGTCGAAATCGGTGCGGTCCGCGAGTTCGCGTTGCCAGAAGCCGCGGACGAGGTCGTAGCCCGGCGTCGGCGTGCCGTCGGTGAGGACGGCAAGGACTTCGTGCGCCGAGCGGCCGTCGTAGAGCGGGGCGATGAGCGGCTGGATGAGAGTGACGGTCCCGTCGTAGGCGCGGGCGTCGCTCCACGTCTCCAGCGCGTGCGCCGCCGGGACGTGCCATACCGAGCGGAAGCCGGTCTCGTCGAGGTGGCTCCCGAGGTGGACCGTCGTCTCGACGCGGCCGAGCGCTTCGGCGAAGGGCAGGTCGGCCGGCGCGGTATAGACCGGGTTGACGCCGAGCATCACGAGCGTATCGACGCGCCCGGCGGTCATCTCGCGCACGAGCGCGGCGAGGTCCGTCCCGTTGCCCGGTGGCTGCACCGCCACCGGCGCGCCGTAGTCGACCGTCTGCCCGATGGCCCCGAGCGCCTCGTTCAACCGGCGAACGAGCACGTGCCATTCCGGCACCAGCGTCTCGCCCGCGACAACGACCGCTGCGCCCCGGTTGGCCCGCAGGTCAGCGGCAACGGTCACAGCCCAGTCCTGTGCCTTCGGTGAGAGAGCAGCCGGCCACTCACCTGCGCCGAGTCGTGCCGCGACGGCCTCAGCGAACGGACCGATCTCACTCGGGCGGAGCCGGAGGCGCTCGTCGGCGAGCGCACCCGTCAGCGTCGGCGTGCTCTCGGCGGCGTAGATCCGGCTCATCGCCGTCTGCCCCTTCCGCACCCGCCGCCGGCTAACGAGGTCACGGGCGTAGCGGACACTGCCCGGCTGCCCGGTGATCACCTCGGCATCGAGTGTGAGGACGACGCGGGCGCGGTCGAAGTGGTAGCGCGGCTCGACGGCCACGGCAGGGCCGGGCGCGGCGGGGTCGGGGACGTGCCAGCGGGCGGCGGGAAACTGCTGGAGGAGCGACGCAAGCTGGGCGGCGAGCGTGGGCGAAGTGACGGGTCCGGTGAGGAGGCGGAGGCCCGCACCGCCCGTCGCCGCCCACCGCGCGCGCTGCGCCTGCATCGCCTCCACGAACTGCTGCCACGTGGCGATGCCGCCGCGGAAGCGGACCGTCTGCGAGCGGTCGGGGTCGTAGAGGTCGAGCAGCGCGGCCTGGGCCTGCGCCGAGGTCGCGCCCCGACTCGCGGGGTGCGCCGGATTGCCCTCGATCTTCGTCGGCCGCCCCGTGTGACTCTCGACGAGGACCGGCTCAGCGTAGCCCCGGATCGGCACGGCCGTGGCGAAGAAGAGTGGCTTTCCAGGGACGACCTGCTCCGGCTGATCGACGTACGGCACGATCGGGTCCGGCGGGCCGCTGAGGCAGCCACTCAGCCCGGCGAGCGCGGCCGACGCACCCATGAGCTGAAGAAAGCGTCGCCGCCCGAGCGAATCGTCCCACTCCGAGGCTCCGTCGGCAAACTCATCGAGCGCGGCCGATGAGTCCGCACCGGGCGCCAGCTCGTCCAGGCCTCGCCAGAAGCGCAGGCCGGAGCCGTCCTCGCGTGCCACGTCTTCGTTCATCACCTCGTCACGCATCAGAGCCTCATCGGTGGCAGATCGAGCAGTCGGTGAGCTGTTCCACGTGAATGTCGTAGTCCTGCACGAGCCGTCGGCCGATCTCGAGCTGCTCGTCCTCGGGCAGGTCGCGGCCGAAGACGAAGACCTCCTCGGCGGGGCGGATGAACTTCTCGGGCGCGCGGTGGCAGCCGAGGCACCACTTCATCTGAAGCGAGGCTCCCTGATAGGTCAGCGGCATCTGGTCCACGCGCCCGTGGCACGTCTCGCAGCCGACACCCTTCGCCACGTGGATCGAGTGGTCGAAATAGACGTAGTCGGCGAGCTTGTTGACGCGGTTCCACGGGATCGGCTCGTTGCGGGCGTAGCTCCGGCGCACGGGTTCCAGCATCGGGCTATCCGTCCAGAGCTGGCTGTGGCACGACATACACGTCTCCGTTGGAGGCATCCCGGCCGAGGACGACACCTCGACCGAGGCGTGGCAGTACCGGCAGTCGATCCCGAGCCCGCTGACGTGGTGCTCGTGGCTGAACGGGACAGGCTGCTCGACGAACTCGTATTCCCCCGTGGACCACGGCGACCACATCACCTGCGCCGCGACGAACCACCAGAGCACGAAGACGAACAGTGGGCCACCCACCACGAACAGCTTCGTGAGCGCGTTGGCGTAGGGGTGGTAGAGTTGGCCCATCAGCGAGATCGGACCTGGAGAGAGAAAGTGGTCTTGCAGAGAGGAGCCTCATAGTACGCCCTTCGCCTCCTCTTCACAAGACGATTCCATCGCTTCAGAGTGCTGCCGTGCGACACTACCGGATCAAGAAGCCGTAAGACGGCAGGAGCCGCTCAGTGCACGTAACTGCCGGCGTTGAGGTCGATGGTGCAGCCGGTCGCGTGGTCCATCTGCCCGCTCACGAGGAAGACGACGGTCGGGGCGATGTCCTCCGGCTCGGTCATCCGGTCGAGGGCGAGGTCGCTCGTGGCGTAGTCCGCGCCGTACTGGTCGATGAACGGCTGCGCCATGTCGGTCCGCGTGAAGCCGGGGGCGAGGGTGAATGCGACGACGCCCTGCTTGCCCAGCCCGCGCGCGAGTGACCGGGTGAGCGCCACGACCCCGGCCTTGCTCGCGGCGTAGGCGACGTACTCCGGCGTGTCGCCCCGAAACGCCGCCCGGCTCGCCACGTTGACGATCCGCCCGCCGCCGTGCTCGACAAAATGCGCTGCCGCCGCCCGGCACAGCACGCCGACCGCGCGGAGGTTGACCGCCATCGTCCGCTCCCACACCGCCAGCCAGTCGCCCGCGTCGGCATCGAGCGCAACGCCCTCGGCCACGCCCGCGTTGTTGACGAGCACGTCCACCCGTCCGAACGCGGCGATGGCCTCGGCGAACAGCCCCGCTGCCGCGTCCGCGTCGGCGAGGTCGGCCTGAAAGATTCGGGCTCCCTTCCCGAGCGCGTCCGCCAGCGCCTGCGCGGCGACCTCGTTGCGGTGGTAGTGGACTCCAACCGTCGCCCCGGCGAGAGCGAGCGCTTCGGCAGCAGCGCGGCCGATCCCCCGGCTCGCCCCGGTGACGAGGACGTGGAGGCCGGTGAGGTCGAGAACGTAGGGCATAGGACGGAGATGCGGTATGGGACACAGCGCGCTACGCCCCTACGGTCGGATGCAGCGTTACGCCTTCTTCGTCGGCAGGTTGATCGGCTTGACCCCGACGGGTTTCGCGGGCTTCACGGCACCGGCGGGCGCGCTCGCCGCCTTTGGCTTGCGCCAGAGGGGGACGGACGAGCATGGCTCGCCGTACATCAGCTTTCGCGCGACACCCTGCAATTTCTGCGTGGCGATCAGGTATGCGTTCGCCGGGACGACTTTGCTCCCGCAGCCCTTGATGACCACCGGTTTGTCTTCGTACTGCGTCCAATCCTCGGCGTCGAGCGCCCGCGTGAAGTAGTCGCGGATAAGATCGGCGGCGCGGCCCGAGGCGACGGACGCCGCCTGGCCTTCCAGCTTCGAGGCGACGAGCATCGCGGCCCACGTCGGGATGATGGCGTCGGTCGAGCAGAAGACGGCGACGTGCTGGCCGGCGTACTGGTCCCAGTCGTGCGCCTTCACCGACTCGCGAAACGGCTTCTCCCGGAGGACGAGCCCCTCCACGAGGAAGGGCGCGAGGTCGAACTCGACGACGGGCTTCCCGTCCCAGAGGTCTTCGAGGTTGTAGACGACGATGTCGCTCTCGGCGACGCGGTTGACGATTTCCATGCGAGGGTGCGGGTTAGACAGGAGCAGGTTCGGCGCGGACGGTGGCGACGGCGGACTCGATTTCGTCGGCGGCGCGGTCGATGTCTTCTTCGGTCGTGAAGCGGCCGAGCGAGAGGCGGAGCGAGGAGAAGGCGTCTTCGTCGTCGAGCCCGAGCGCGGTGAGGACGTGGCTCGGCTTCGTCGACTTCGTGCGGCACGCGCTCCCGACGGAGGCAGCGACGCCGCGTAGCGCCGGCAGCAGCTTGCCCCGCGTGCCGGGGAAAACGAGGTTGGTCGTGTTCGGCAGCCGGTGTTCGGTCGAGCCGTTGACGCGGACGCCGGGGATTCGGTCGAGGAGTGCCGATTCGAGTCGGTCGCGGAGGGCGGCGAGACGCTCGGCCTCATCCTCTATCCGTTCGCCCGCGACCTCGGCCGCTTTTCCGAAGCCGACGATGCCGGGCACGTTGAGCGTGCCGCTCCGCAGCCCGTCTTCCTGCGCCCCGCCGGTGATCTCCGGTTCGAGGCGGACGCGCGGCTGCCGCCGGCTCCGGTAGAGCGCACCGACGCCCTTCGGCCCGTAGACCTTGTGTCCCGAGCAGACGAGCAGGTCGGCGTGCCGCACGTCCACCGGAATCTTGCCGAGCGCCTGCGTCGCGTCCGTCATCATCAGCGCACCGCGTTCGCGCACGATAGCGGCGATCTCCGGGATCGGCTGGATCACGCCCGTCTCGTTGTTCGCCCACATCACGGCGACGAGCAGCGTCGAATCGGTGAGGGCGTCGCGGAGTTCGTCAAGGTCGAGCAGCCCGCTGGGGCGGACGCCGAGGACGGTGACGCGGACGCCTTCGTTTTCGAGATCCCGCGCCGTGTCGAGGACGGCCTTGTGCTCCGTGGCGACGGTGATAACGTGGCCCTTCTTTCCGCGATACGCGGCAGCGGTGCCGCGCAGGGCAAGGTTCGCCGCCTCCGTCGCGCCGCTCGTGAACGTGAGCGCATCGGGCCTCGCACCGAGGAGCGCGGCGAGCCGCTCGCGAGCGAGATCGACGGCCTCGTCTGCGATCCATCCGTAAGCGTGCCCACTCGACGGGTTGCCGAAGTGCTCGGCGAAAGTCGGCAGCATCGCCTCCAGCACGGCCGGATCGACGGGCGTCGTCGCGTTGTAATCGAGGTAGATGGGGAGCGCCATAGCCCTCGTGCTACGCGGCGCACGGGCAGTCGATCCGACCCCCAGCTTTTCTCGCACCCTTCGGGACTCCGTCCCTTTGGGTTGACTCGAAAAGCAGCCCTGCCCTTCAAGGGGGACAGCCGCGCGAAGCCGGGAGCGTGCGAGCGACCGCGGGCGCGGCGGGGGGGCTGCCTCAGAATGAGGTCCGCACGCCTACGAGGAGGGTGCGCGGGAGGCCGGGGCGGAGGCCGGCCGGTCGGCGCGCGACGACATACACCTCGTCGGTGAGGTTGCGGACGCTGCCGAACACGGCCGTCCGCTCGTCCACTTTCACCTCGCCTGCGAGGTCGAGGACGAACCGGGCGTCGGTGTGCGAGACCGTCTCGATGGGGGCCGCGCCCGCCTCCGTCCGCATCGCGCCGACGTAGTTGCCGCGCAGATCGAGACGGGTGCGGCCCCACTCGCCGCCGAGGCTGGCCGCGAGTTGGTGGTGCGCAACGTACGGCAGTTCGTCGCCCGCCTCTACGTCGCCCCACCCTTCGAACTCGCTGGCGAACGAGGTCTGGAAGGCGGCGTCGGTGTACGTGTATGCGAGGCGGAGCGGGAGCGCGAACGCCGGGCCGAGGTCGGCGAGACCCAGCGCGGGCGCGAGGTCCGCACTCGCGGCGACTTCGAGCCCGCCGACGTGGACGCTGCCGCCGTTGAACAGGTCGGTCGTGCCGCCGCCGCCCGCCGCCGCGAGGTCGGCCCCGAGCAGGTTCGCGTAGTCGTTGTAGAAGCCGGCGACCTGGGCGCTCAGGAACGCGCTCTCGAACCGCGCCCCGGCCTCGACATTCACGCTCTCCTCGGGCCGCACGCCCTCCGTCGAATTCGGCGGCGCGAAGCCACGGTGGATGCCGGCAAACGCGTTCAGCGCGGGTGTGACCTGATAGCCGACGCCCACGCCGGGAATCCACACGTCGACGGTGTTCGAGCGCGTCTCCGGCGCGGTCGTCCGGTCGGGGTCGCTCTTGCCCCAATCCTCGCGGCTCAGCGTGATGTGCTCGAACCGGAGGCCCGGCGTGAGCGTCAGCTTGCCGAGTTCGACCTCGGCCTGCGCGAACGTCGCTACGGCCTCGCCCGTCTCGATACGGTTGCTGTCGGTGCCGGGCGTGCCCGCAACCGTCCGGTTCATGATCCCGTCCTGCATCGCGTACTCGTCCACCCACTGGAAGCGGTCCATCTCGTCCCGGTGCACTCGCAGCCCGACCTCCAGCTCCGTCGCCGCCGGGCCGAAATCGAACCGAAGCCCGGCGATCGACTGGACGCCTTCGGAGATGTAATCGCGGTTGTTGTTTTTGACGTAGAGCACGCCATCCGCGAGGCGGCCTTCATCGGCGAACGCACCCTGCACAAGGGCGAGCTCATCGGCGAAGCCTTCCGGGCTGTCGAGGATGGACGCGATCCCGACCTTCACATCGGTGGGTCCATCGCTGCCCTCGTCGTCGGCGAGGCCGTCGCGGACGGCGTCGAGCTTGTACCAGTTGCGGCCGAACGTATTGCGGTAGGCCGTCGTCGTCACGTCGAGGCGAGGCGAGAAAACGGCGACGTGGCGGAGCTGGACCTGCGTGTGCTCCGCGTTCATCTGGTCCTCCTGGCTGCCCGCGTAGCGGAGGAACGGCGTCGCGGCAAAGTCGGCGGTGGTGAGGCCGAGGTACGTCTCGTTCGAGACCTCGTCGGTTCGGCTGAGCTTGAGCGTGAGCGCCTGATAGACCGCCGCGTCCGGGTTCGTGTTGAGCCGGAGCTTGGCGAGGTAGTCCTGCTTGTCGAAGCCAGTGTCGGCGTCCTCGAACGGGAAGAGGGTCTTGAACCCCTGCACGTTCGCCACGTGCGTCTCGACGACGAAGCCGACATTCCGGTACGCATTGCCGACCCACGCGTGGACGTTCCGCGCCCGGTTCTCGCCGACGAAGCCCTCGGCGTAGCCGCTGAACTCCGTTGGGATCGGCGTCGAGATCAGGTTGAGCGCACCACCCGTAGTGTAGGGGCCGTACTTGATCTGGCTAGCGCCCTTGCGCACCTCGACCCCGCTCATCCGCCCGACCGTCGGGAAGTAGTACGCCGACGAGGCGGCGTACGGCGCGGGGGCGATGAGCACGCCGTCCTCCATCAGGGTGATCTTCGATGAACGCTCGGAGCCCGAGCCCCGCAGGCCGATGTTCGGGCGGAGACCGTAGCCGTCCTCTTCCTGGATGTTGACGCCGGGGATCTCGCGTAGCACGCGGTGGATGTCGGTGTCGGCGAAGCGCTGGAGCTGCTCGGGGCCGATGTAGTGCGCCGAGCCAGGGATGTCGCGGATGCCGCCCGGCCCGCCCGTGAGCGACTCCCGCGCCGTCACTACGACTTCGCCGATGTCGATGGAAGCCCCGGCGAGCGCGAGGTCGGCCGTGACCGTCTGCTCGGCCCGAACGAACACGACGACCTCGGAGGTCTTGAACCCGAGCGACGACGCGACGAGGGTGTAGCGGCCGGCCGGGATCGCGGTAAGGGCGTAGGTCCCATCCTGATCCGTCGCCGTGCCGAGGGTGGTGCCTTCGAGCGCCACGTTGACGCCGGGCAGCAGCGCGCCCGTCTCAGCGTCGGTCACGGTGCCGCGGACCGCTCCGGTCTGCGCGGTAGCGGCGAGCGGAACGAGAAAAGCGAAGAGCAGAAGCGTAGTACGGGAAAGTGACATCGGAGCGTGAGCGGCGGTTGAGGAAAGAGAAGTGGACCGCGTCCCGACCTCGAATCGGGTAGCGGGTAGCGGGTAGCTCGGAATATAGGAGTCTATCTGGATTGGGTCTAAATAAAAATTGTGTTCGATTGCACCTCTATCGCCGCGCTACTTTCTTTCCTCTCCGCGTAGTAGCCCCACCCGCCACATTACCGAGATTCCAATCCGATGGAGTGCAAGCGCGTCGAAACGGAGGCCGAGTGGCAGGCAGCGCGGCGCATCCGGCAGCGGGTGTTCGTCGAGGAGCAGGCGTGCCCGCCCGAAGAGGAGTGGGACGTCTGGGACCGGCCGGAGGCACGCGGGCGGACGTGCTACCACCTGCTCGGATTGGTCGAGGGTGAGCCCGTTGCCGTCGCGCGGTGGCGGCCCGTCGAGCACGACGGCGAGCGAGCGGCAAAACTGGAACGATTCGCCGTGCTGCCGGCGTGGCGAGGGCGCGGTCTTGGACGGCAGATCGTGGAAGCAACGATGGCGGACGCTGAGGCGGCGGGCTTCACCACGCTCGTGCTCCACGCGCAGGCCCACCTCGAAGCGCTCTACGGCTCGTACGGCTTCGAGCCGGAGGGCGCGCTGTTTGAGGAGGCCGGCCTCCCCCACATCGCCATGCGTCGAAAAGAGGGATGAAAAACCCATGCATCAGGCTGGAATGGACGATTCCGCGTTATCTTCGGTGCCCGACCCAAACGCCGCGTTCGTCTAGGGGTCTAGGACGCCGCCCTCTCACGGCGGTAACACGGGTTCAAATCCCGTACGCGGTACCACGCGAAGCGCCGGCTCTGATGCTCTCAGGGCCGGCGCTTTTCTGTCGCGGCGAGCCGCTCGCGGAGGAACGCGGCGGCGCGGTCGAGCGAGGCGTTGGCAGCCGGAAGCCAAGGCGTCCAGAGCTGCCACATGTGGAACGCGCCGGGCTCGACGTGGAGCGATACGTTGGCCTCAGCCTCCCGACCGCGCCGCGCGAGAATACGAGCGTCACCGAGCAACACTTCGCGGTCGCCGGCCTCCACGTGCGTCGGCGGCAGCAACCCGAGGTCGTCGAGCACGGGCGAAACCTCGGGGTCGTCGTCCGGCAGATCGCCGAAGGCTAGCTGAGCCAGCTTACGGTCGTCCTCGTCCGCATTCATCGGATCGCGCGGGGTATTGGCCTCCCGCGTGTCGCTCAGCCCCGAGCGGTCGGTGTTCGGGGAGAAGAGGACGAGCGCGGCGGCGGGATGTCCCTCCCGCGCGAGGGCGAGGGCAACCGTGAGAGCGAGGTGTCCCCCCGCGCTATCCCCGACGAGCGCGACGGGCCGCCGCGCCTCCTGCACTTCGCGGGCGACGGCGAGGCCGTCTTCGAGCTGCGCCGGCCACCTATGCTCCGGCGCGAGCCGGTAGCGGGGAAGGAAGACCGGCTCACCCATCCGGGCCGCCAGCGCCGCCGCCGCTCGCGCGTGCGTCTCGGGCGAGCCGAACACGTAGCCGCCGCCGTGGAACCACACGAGGCGAGGAGCGACGGTCGGGCCTGCACCGTGTCCGGGTGGGCGTACGATCAACCCGTCGATGCCGCCCATCGCTTCGGCTTTCCCGACCGGCGGAGGGGCCCCCGCCGCGTCTCCCAGCAGCAGCCGCGCGAACGCCTCGCGCATCGACTCTGGCGTCTCGCCCAGGTTTATGGCCTCGATCCGAGCCGCCACGTCGTCGAAGGTGATGCGCCCGGCGAAGGGCTCGTCGTACAGATCGCGGAGCTCGGTCATGAGAAGATCGCCGCCGAGGTCATACGTTGATGGTGAGGACCGAGCCTCCGTCCACGCGGTAGTTCGAGCCGACCACGAAGCTCGCGCGCTCCGAGCACAGGAAGGCGATGACGGCGGCGACCTCCTCCGGTCGGCCGCGCCGCTTGAGGACAAGGTGGGGCCGCTCCTCGTCGAGAAACGACTCGACCGCCTCGTCGAAGCTGACGCCCTTTTCGTCAGCCCGCTTCTCCATCATCCCGTCCGTCATGTCGGTGGCGATGAAGGCGGGGGCGACGGCGTTGACGAGCACGCCCTGCGGGGCATACAACTGCCCCATCCCTTTCGTCAGCGTGAGGAGGGCGGCCTTCGCGGCGTTGTAGACCATCTCGTCCGGGTACGGCTGCGCCACGTTCTCCGATGTCACGAAGACGACGCGCCCCCAGCCCCGCTCCAGCATCGGAGGGATGAGCGCTTTGGACATGCGGACGCCCGACATGAAGTCGGTCTGCCACGCGTGCTCCCAGTCCTCTTCGGTGATGTCGCGGAGCGGATCGCCCTTCGCGCCGGTGACGCCGGCGGCGTGGACGAGGATGTCGAGGTCCCAGTCGGTCGCGTCGCGGATTTTGTCGGCCCCCGCCTGACTCGTGAGGTCGGCGACGACGGAGCGGATGCGGTCGCCCTCCCCGCCGAGTTCGTCGACGGCTTGCTTCAGCTCGTCCTTGTCGATGTCCGTGAGGAGGAGGTTCGCACCGTCGTCGAGGAGGATGCGGGCCGTTTCGAGCCCGATGACGCCGGCCGCGCCGGTGATGACGGCCGTGCGGCCTTCTATTTTGAGGTCCATGAGAGGTTGAAGATGAGAGAAGGGCAGAGAGGAGCGATGCCGCTTCGGGGGTCGATCAAATCCCCTACGAGGTCGGCGACGCGGTCGATATACGGCACCGTCAGCGCCGAGGGTCCGCAATAAGCGGAGGACGATGGACTAACCTGTTCGAGCATCCGCACCTCCCGTCGCGCACGTAAAGCGCCGACCCTGAAAAGATCAGAGCCGGCGCAGTTTAGCCAAGACGGGAGCGCGAGAACGAGCTAGATCTCGCCGTTGTCGAAGTCGCCGCCTTCGCCTTCTTGCCGCTCGCGGCGCTGCTGCTTGGGCTGCCGGCCGAAGTTGTACTGGAACGTCACGCCGACCTGCTGAGCGCCCCAGTCCCGCTCGAACTCCTGATAGAGCGTCGGCCGGTCAATCGTGTAGTTGAAGCCAGCGAGGCCGAACGGATCGCGAAGCCGGACGGTGAGGCTGGCGCGGTCGCCGAGCAGCTCTTTGCGCGCGGCGAAGTCGATGAAGGTGAACGCGCCGCGGTGGCCCTGCGCCGTCTCCATCGGCGCGCGGTAGCGGACGTTCGCCTGCAGGTCGAGCCCGCCGATCCCGAGCCGCTCGCCAAGGGCGTAGCTCGCATTCAGCCGCCCGCCCCAGCCGAACGAGTCGTTCGACAGGTCGCCCGCCGACGTCACCCCGTCGCTGACGAACCGGAATCCCTCGACGCTGACATAGCCGCGGAGTCCGGCGAGTGCGCCGCGCCCGGTGACCGAGTTGATCATCTCAACGCCGTAGGACGTGTTCGTCGCGATGTTCTCGACCGTTCGGACGGTGACGACGCCCGGGCCGCACAGCTCACCCGCCACGCCGGTCGGGTTGTCGGCGCAGATCGCGCTGATCCGGTCGATGGCGTCGGTGGTGTAGCGGTAGTAGGGCGTGAGCGTGAGCGAGCCCCACGGCGTGTAGCGGACGAGCCCGAGCTCGAACGCGTTCACGTACTCCGGCGCGAGCGAGGGATTCCCGACGCGCGGGTTGCTCGGATCGTCGAGGCTGGGGAACGGGTTGAGGTACCACGTGCGCGGCCGGTTGATGCGGCGGCTGTAGCTGGCCTTGAACACGGTCGCGTCGCCGAGCTTGTAGCTGAGGAAGGCGCTCGGAAAGAGACTGGTGTAGTCGTTGTCGTAATCCTGTCCCGTGGTGAGGAGCGAGAACGTCGTCGTCGCCGTCTCGGCGCGGAGGCCGACCTGCACGCCGAGCGGCCCGAACTCGCGGGCGAGCTGGAGGTAGCCCGCGTGGATCTGCTGCTCGTAGTCGAACGTGTTGTTGATGAGCGTGTCGGGCTCGAACGCGCCCGTCTCCTCAATCCGCGTCTGGCCGAAACGCGACTCGTTCTGGGTTTCGAGCTCGCCTTTGTAGCCGGCCTCGAACCGGAAGGCCCCGAGCGGGCGGACGTAGTTCGCTTCGAGCGAGGCCTCGTTCCGATCGCGAGAAGTCTGCGAGAGCTGGTACTCGCGGATGTCACCGTCGGCGGGGTCGAAGGTGCCGATGACCTGCTGGTCGTACGTCTCGTCGTCGTCGTTGCCGGAAAGGTTGTAACGCGCTTCGAGGTTCAGCGTGTGCGCCGTCTCGTCTGCGGAGTTGCCGCCGCTGCCGAAGTCGTGACGGGCACCGAGACGGAAGTCCGCGTTCTGCCGGTTGCCGTTCTCCTCCACGATCCGCTCGTACGCGAGCATCGGATCCTCCGCCGCGTCGAGTTGGAGGAAGCTGTTGATTTCGAGCTCCGTCTCGTCCCGCAGCCCGAACTGCGTGGACGCGGTCAGGCTGGTGCGGTTGGAGAGCGCGTAGTCGACGTTGAGGTTGAGGTTATGCGAGGTCTGGTCCTTGTCCTGGTCCTCGTTCTGGTCGAGGTAGGTGAGCGGCGAGTCGAAGCGGTTGATGGCGAAGCTGCTGCCGCCGCCGCCGCGCTGCTCCTGGCGAAAGCCGTACGAGCCGGTGAGATTCCACGGCCCCTTCCCGTACGTCAGCGTCCCCGTGCCGTCGTAGCCACCGCGCGTGTCCCCGCTCACAGCGACGGTGCCGCCGATCCTGCGGTCCACGTTCTCCTTCAACACGATGTTGATGATGCCGCCCATCCCCTCGGGCTCGTACCGCGCCGACGGGTTCGGGATCACCTCGACGCGGTCGATGGAGCCGGCGGGCAGGCTCTGGAGGTACGCCGCGATGAACTCCGACGAGACCGGCGCGGGCTTCCCGTTGACGAGCACGGCGACGTTCCCGCTCCCGCGCAGGCTGATGTTACCGTCCACGTCCACGTCCACCGACGGAATCGTTTCGAGCACGTTCGTCGCGTTTCCCCCCGCCGCGACGGGATCGTCGGCGGTGTTGTAGACGGTCCGGTCGATCTGGACCTGGACCTGCTCGCGCCGGGCCTGCACCTCGACGCCTTCGAGTTGCTCCACATCGGCCGAGAGCGCGACCGTGCCGAGATCGACCGTGAGGGACTGAGGACTGATCTGGACATCCTCGATCCGCTCCGACGTGTAACCGACGAAGCTGACGACAATGTAGAACTGGCCGGACGGAACGCCTTCAATGCGGAACGCACCGCGGTCGTCGGTGATGGAGCCGGTGGTGAGCGTAGTGTCGCGGCCGGAGTCGGCCCGAGGGATGCGCCAGACGGCGACGGACGCGGTCGGAATCGGCACCTCTGTCGAGGCGTCAACGACGGTGCCGCTGATGGTGCCCGTCGGCATGTTGGCAGGGCGCTGGCTCTGTCCTCCCTGGCCGCGGTTCTGAGCGTCGGCCGGGGCCGCGAGGAGACAGGTAGTAGTGAGGAGGAGAAGGAAAAGGCGAGACATAGGAGGGGTAGAACGAGGAGGTGGAGGCCTTAACGGCACATGTCTCGCGAGGTGCCTTCCCGGTCAAATCTTAATCCAGGAGGCACTTCGCAGACTTGGCTGCGGTGGCTAGCGCCGGGCACCGCCACGGTGCATCCGGCCGCGCATCATGTGGGCGGCGAGCGCCTGGTGGACTTTGGCGATCTCCTGCTGCGGCGGCGTCAGGATCGAAGCCAGCTCGGCCGGGAGCTCGCCCGGTTCGGGGCGCTCGGCGCGAGGTTGCTGCTGATCCTTCCCCTCAGCGCGGCGGGCTTCCCACCCTGCCTTTCGCTCGGCGTGGAGCGCTTCGAGCTGCTGGACCTGCGCGTCCGTCAGGTTGAGGGCGGCCTGCATGTCCGCCTTCATCGCTTCGTGCGCTTTCTCGCGCTGCTCGGTGCGGGCTTCGGCGTCCGGGCGTTCGCCCTTCGGGCGCTCGCGCTTAGCACGGCCGGCATCACCGGAACGCTTGAGGCTGTCGCGACGGGCGCCGCGCATCTTCTCACCTTGCGCCGGGCGTTCCGGGCGGGTGAACAGCTTCTGCTTCTGCGCGTCGGTGAGCGTCGGGGCGAGGGCGGCGGAGACCTTCCAGAGGTCTCCGCGCTCGGCCTCGTCGCCGACGGCCTGCTCGACGAGCGCGACCTGCGCATCGGTTAGGTCGAGGGCCTGCTTCAGCCGATCGGTGCGGTCCTGCGCGGAGACGGTGATGGGGAGGAGGGTAAAGACGGCAAGGGCGAGGAGCAGCCAGCGCCGCGTGCGAGATTTCAAAAAGGGATTCATCGGTTCGAGTGTTGGTGAGACAGCGTGTTCGTGAGATTGGAAGCGGCTGCCGCATCCGGTCGAGGCCGGCTTCGGGGGGATATTCGTGCGATCTGGACCCGCAGATCCGGCGCATGACACGAACCGCACCGAGCCGTCACGAACCGCACCACGGGCGCGACGAAGCTGTCAAACGAATCGCGGAAACCCGGTACTTTGTGGGCGTCCATCCTCCGACCGATGCCTACGCCCTCCCTTTCTCCCCAGCGCCCGTGGCCCCGCTCCGCCGAGTGGGCCGCCATGCTCGGATTCTGGGTGCTGCTCGGCACGCTCACGCTCGTCCGCCGCGCGCTCGACCCACGCGGACCGGCTGGCCTCTCGGCGCCGGATCTGTGGATGACGATCTCCGAGTACGCCCTCTGGGCAGCGCTCACACCCGTCGTCTTCGCGCTCGTCCGCCGCTACCCGCTCGAACGCGCGGACTGGGCGCGGCGGCTCATCGTCCACCTCCTCCTCGCCTTCGCCGTGGCAACGGCGGTGGAGGTCGCGCGCATCCTCATCGTCCGCCCCCTCCTGCTGGCGGAGTTCCCGCGCTTCGAGCGGAGCGAGCGGTTCTCCCGCCGGATCGACCCCAGCCGGGCGCTCACGCACCTCCAGTTCCTCGACGAGCTCGTGATCTACCTCGCGATCCTCGCCACCGGCTTCGCGCGCGACTACTTCCTCCGCTTCCGCGAGCGGCAGGCCGAGGCGACCCGCCTGCTCGCCGAGACCGTCCGGCTCGAAGCCCAACTCGCCGACGCCCGGCTCTCGGCGCTGCGGATGCAGCTCAACCCGCACTTCCTCTTCAAC
This sequence comes from Rhodothermales bacterium, assembly GCA_038232935.1. Classification (GTDB taxonomy): domain Bacteria; phylum Bacteroidota; class Rhodothermia; order Rhodothermales; family JANQRZ01; genus JBBSMX01. The sequence continues at coordinate 27,633 of JBBSMX010000008.1, forward strand.
ACGCTCCACGCCGTCAGCGCCCTCGTGGAGCGCGACCCGTCCGGCGTCCGCCGGATCGTCGCCCGGCTGAGCACGCTGCTCCGCCGCGCGCTCGACACCAGCACGCCGCAGGAGGTCCCGCTCCGCGACGAACTCGACTTCCTGCGGGGCTACCTCGACATCCAGCGCGTCCGCTTCCAGGACCGGCTGGAGGTGGCCGAGGACGTGACGCCGGAGGCGCTGGACGCGCTCGTGCCGAACCTCGTCCTCCAGCCACTCGTCGAGAACGCCGTGGAGCATGGGGTGAGCCGGCTCGAAGCGGGAACGGGGCGCATCGAGATCCGGGCACGGCGCGAGGCGGACGCCCTCGTGCTCGAAGTCCGTGACAACGGTCCCGGCCTCATCGATGGCGAGGCCGACCGCGAGGGCGGCGTCGGGCTGAGCAACACGCGGGCACGGCTCGACGCCCTCTACGGCGCGGCGCACACGCTGACGCTGGAGCCCGCCCCGGCCGGCGGCCTCATCGCCCGCGTCACCCTCCCCTATCACACCGCCGCCGACTTCCGCGCCACCGCCGTCTCCGATGCCTGAGCCCCTCCGCCCTCAGAATGCGCTCCGCGTGCTCGTTGTGGACGACGAGCCGCTCGCCCGCCAGCGCCTGCTCGACCTGCTCGAAACCGAGGACAGCGTCGAGGTCGTCGGCACCGCTTCGAGCGGGCGCAACGCCGTCGAGGCGATCCGCTCCGAGCGGCCCGACCTCGTCTTCCTGGACGTGCAGATGCCGGGGCTGACGGGGCTCGACGTAGTGCGCGAGGTCGGGCCAGAGCAGATGCCGGTGACCGTCTTCGTGACGGCGTTCGACCAGCACGCGCTCGCCGCGTTCGAGCTCGCCGCGCTCGACTACCTCCTCAAACCGTTCGAGGACGAGCGGTTTCGCGCCGCGCTCACCCGAGCCCGCGATACCGTTCGGCTCCGGGTGGTGGACGCCCTCCAGGGCCGGCTCCGTGCCCTCCTCCAGCCCCCGGCCGCCGAGCCGGCCACGGCCCCGCCGCCGAAGGGCTACCTCGAACGGATCGCCGTCGAGATGCGCGGGCAGATCCGCGTCGTCCCCGTCGAGCAGGTGGACTTCATCGCGGCCGACGGGCCGTACGCCGAGGTCCACGCGGGTGGCGAGACGTTCGTGATCCGCTCGCCCATGCAGGCGCTGGAAGACCGGCTCGACCCCGCGCTGTTCTTCCGCATCCACCGCTCGACCATCGTCCGGCTGGACCGGGTCGAGGCGCTCCTCGTGGCCGGCGGCGGGGACTACGCGGTGAAGCTGACCGACGGGACGCGGCTGCGCGTCAGCCGGACCCGCCGCGACGACCTCGGCTGACATGGCGGCGTAAAACGCAAGGGTGCCGGTAGCCATCGCTTTGCTACCGGCACCCTTGCGTTCTACGGCCTACGTTTTACTTCTCCACGTCCTGCTGATCGACCGGCTTGGCGGGCTCGCCGTGGCCGGCCTCCAGCACGTTGTCGATGAGCCCGTAGTCCTTTGCCTCGTGCGGCGAGAGGAAGTAGTCGCGGTCGGCGTCCTTCTCGATCTGCTCGACCTCCTTGCCGGTGTGCTTGGAGAGCAGTTCGAAGAGGCGGTGGCGGATCCAGAGGATCTCCTTGGCCTGGATCTCGATGTCCGTCGCCTGGCCCTGCGCACCGCCGAGGGGCTGGTGGATCATGATGCGCGAGTTCGGGAGCGAGGCCCGCTTGCCCGCCGCCCCGCCCGCCAGCAGGAACGACCCCATCGACGCCGCGAGACCGACGCAGATCGTCGCCACGTTCGGCTTGATGTACTGCATGGTGTCGTAGATCGCCATGCCGCTGTAGACCTGGCCGCCGGGCGAGTTGATGTAGCAGTTGATGTCCTTGTCCGGGTCGTCGCTCGCCAGGAACAGCATCTGCGCCACGGCGAGGTTGGCGATCTGGTCGTTGATGGCGGTGCCGAGCACGACGATACGGTCCTTGAGGAGGCGGCTGAAGATGTCGTACGCCCGCTCGCCACGCGTGGTCTGCTCGATCACCATCGGGACGAGGGCGTGGATGGGCGCGGCGTCGAACCCGCCGCTGTAAATCCCCTCCGGCATGGAGGTGAGGCTCTTGCTGAACTTGACGAAATCGCTGACCATGCTGGGTACCGTCTCGGTGCTGGTGGGTGACGTACAAAAAGGCGAGCGGGGATACCGGACGAGCGCGGGCGGTGTTCCTATCCCCCGCCGCGCTCGCGGTCATTCGCTCCGGGACACGTCCCCCCGTGCTGCTAAAGCAGGGGGTCGCTGGCTACGCCTCCTCCGCCTCCTCTTCGGCGGCCCGCTCCGCCTCCAGCTCCTCCTGCGTCTTCTCGACCACGTCGAAGCGCTGCGTGAGGGCGTGGAACAGCTTGTCGTTGAGCACGCGCTGCTGGATGCCTTCGAGCAACTGCGGCTGCTGGGACACGAACTGCTTGACGGTGGAGGCATCGAACGGGCCGTTCTCGGCCATCCGCTCGAACTCGGCCTCGAAGTCGTCCTCCGTCAGTTCGAGGTTCTCCTGCTCCATCACCTCATCCTTGAGGAGCATCCAGCGGATCTGCGTCTCGGCGTTCTCGCGGCTCGCGGCACGGAAGCCGCCCCGGTCGAATCCGGCGGGGAGCTTGCCCTCGTTCCGCTTGGCGACCTCCTCCTCCATACCGTCCAGCACGGTCTCGACGAGCGTCTCCGGCACGGCGAAGTCGTGCTTCTCAAGGAGGGCGCGGACGATCTCCTCCTGCATCATCTCGCCGGACATCCGCTCCCACGCCTGCTTCATCTCGCCCCGGATCATGTCGCGGAAGGCCTCCACGGTCTCGACCTGCCCGGCGCTCTGCTCTTTGACGAACTCCTCGTCGAAGGCGGGCAGCTCGCGCTGCTTCACGTCCTGCACGGTGACGAGGAAGCGGTCCACGTGGTCGTCGTGATCGTGCCCTTCGTCCGGGCCGTGCTGGTGCGGGAGGTCCACCTTGAACGTCGCGCCGGCCGTCTTGCCAATGAAGGCATCCCTGAGCTCGGCGCGGAGGCGTTCGTCGTCGAGTTCGACCTCCTGCCCCTCCTGCCGCTCGCCGATGATAGGCGTGTCGGACTCCTTGTCGACGGGCTGCAGGTCGATGACGACGACATCGTTCTCGGTCGCGGCATCCTCGGTCGGGACGAGGGTGGCGTGGCGGCGGAGGCGGCGTTGCACTTCCTCCTCGACGTCCTCGTCCGAGATGTCGCGCACGAGCTTGCGGACCTGCACGCCGGAGAGGTCGGCGAGCTCGACGGTGGGCCGGACGCCGAAGCGGATGACGGCGTGGAGGTCGCCGCCCATCTCGTAGTCGAGCGTGGTGAGGCGGGGCTGCCCAAGGACCTCGCGGCTGTCGTCGCCGGTGACCTCGTCACGGTAGGCTTCGCCGATGATCTCCTCGGCCACCTGCGCAGCGATCGTGTCGCCGTACATCTTTTTGGCTATCGAGACGGGGACGCGGCCGGGGCGGAAACCCTTGAGGTTCATCTTCTTCCGCTGCGCGTTGAGCGCCTCGTTCAGGCGCGGCTCCAGCTCTTCGTTCGTGGCTCGGATGTCGAGCTCGAAATCGACGGGAGAGCGCTCGTTGATCGTGACATCCATGATAGCGGGGGCAAGCGTAGGGGGAAGGGGGATAAAAAGCAACGCGGTCCCACAGCGGCGGGACCGCGTTGCGCTCGAACGGCCCACTAAACTACCGGGTTCTCGGCGTGCAGACCGTGAAGGATCACGGCATTTCGCGTCCCGCCGTTCAGCCGCCGAGGCTCCCCCACCCTTTCGGGGCGAGGTGAAGGTTGGAGCGGATGACGAGCCAGAGGAAGGGGCCGGCCGGCCAGAGCACGGAGACGAGCGCGAGCGCCTGCAGCGGTTCGTGCCCGCGCCGCCGCGCGTCGGCCCACACCCAGCGTGCGGTCAGCCCGTAGCTCACGAGCCAGACGGCGAGCAACCAGATCGGGGTGAAGTCTGTCACGGCACCTCGGCGATGGAGAGGAGGCTGATACGCCGCACGCGGCGGGTCGTTCTCCGCCGCACTCAGGCCGGCTGTCCGGTGATGGCATCCACCTCGGCGAGGTCGTCGTCCGTGAGCTGCCATCCGGCCGCCGCGACGTTGGCGCGCACCTGCTCCGGCTTCGTCGCCCCGGCGATCACGGACGCCACCGGCGACTGCGCGAGAAGCCACGAGAAGGCGAGGTCGAGGATCGGGTGGTCGCGCGACTCGGAGAAGGCGATCAGCCGCTCGACGAGGTCGAGGTTTTCTTCGGTGAGCAGCTTGTCGCCCATCGACGTGAAGTAGCTGTTCTCCTCCCCGCTCAGCCGGCTGCCGGACGGCGCGGTGTCGCCCTTGCGGTACTTGCCCGTGAGCAGACCGCTCTTGAGGGGGAAGTACGGGACGAACGCGAGGCCGAGCCGCTCGCACGCCTCCAACGTCCCGTCTTCGGGCGCGCGGTGCAACAGGCTGTACTCGTTCTGCAGCGCGACGAACCACGTACCGTCGCCGGCCGCTTCCTCCGCTGCGCGAAGCTGGTCCGGCGAGAGGTTCGAGCAGGCGATCTCGCGCACCTTTCCGGCCTGCACGAGGTCGTAGAGCGCGCCGAGCGTGTCGGCGATGGGCGTGCCGGGGTCGGGTTTGTGGAGGTAGTAGAGGTCGATGCGGTCGGTGCCGAGCCGGCGGAGGCTGGCCTCGACGGAGCGGCGGACGTTCTCCGGCGCCCCACCCGTCCGGTTGCCGAACTTCGTCGCGATCACGACCTCATCACGGCGGTCGCCGAGGGCACGGCCGAGCATCTCCTCGCTCTGGCCGTCCCCGTAGACATCGGCCGTGTCGAAGTGATTGATACCCGCGTCGAGCGCGGCGTCGACGACGGCGCGGGAGGCCGCTTCGTCGATGTGCCAGCCAAAGTTGTTGCACCCGAGCCCAACGGTGGAAACGGAGAGGGAGCCGATGGGTCGCGTATCCATGAGAAGTGTGGCAGAGATGAGCAGAAGAGAGGAGACCGCGCTTACCGTCGGCGCAGACAAATTACTTGTTCGAACGAACGACCCACCCTGTTCCAACGGCCCCTTCGCAATCGGTCACCCGTTGAGGACGATGGGTCAAGCGATCCCGTTCAGAGTAGCGCACGAAACGCTTCGCGCGTCAACTCACCATCGCGGAGGATTTTCGACAGTAGGCCCGGCCCGAGCATTTCGCCCGCGTGAATCGGCACGACCGTCGTGCGCCCGTCCGGGTGCCGGAGAAAGTGATGGCTCCCTTTCACTCGAACCACTTCAAAACCGGCCCGTCGCAACGCAGCGACGACCTCTTTCCCCGTGAGGCTCGGCAGCTTGCTCACGCTGCCACCGAGATGCGCTGCACGCCGACGAAGTCCAGCCGCTCGACCTCTTCGTGCTCGACTTCCAAGCAGAGCTCGACAGCCTCGCGGACACGGTCCATGAGCTGGTCGAGGGAACGGGCCTGCGTGTGGCAGCCCGGCAGCGCGGGGACGGAAGCGACGTAATACCCTTCCGCATCGCGCTCGATGACGACGTCAAACTCTCGGCTCATAGCAGTGTAAGCTGGTGATGAGAGCAAGCTACGCCGCTCGCTTCGAAACGTTCGCCGCCAGCCGCCTGCAAACACAACGGGCTAGCGGAACCTCACCCGTAAAACTGCCCTTTTCCGGCTTGAGCCAACACTTTCCCCGTGAAGCTCGGCAACCTGCTCACGTCACCACCTAGATCCGCTGCACGCCGACGAAGTCCAGTCGCTCGACCTCTTCCTGCTCGACCTTCATGATGCCGTCGCTTTTAACGCAGCGTGCTGTGGGAATTGCCCGACGGTCACTTCCTCAGCCTAGAGATCGGAACCCATCGCTCGGAATCAGGCATCTTGCACTCCCAGAATCTCCAACCGTTGATCTGGGTGCCGGTGACCTTCATAGCTGCTGGTGAAGGTGAAGTATAGCGTTCCCCCTTGTAAACGAGAGCTCCCTCTTTCACCTCTGCTCGATACACCTGCCCCTTGTAGGTAGCTCGAAACCCGGTTCCATGAGGGAATGTGACTCCTTTCGATACCCAAGGCCTCTCCCCTGACTGCGTTACGCCATTCGGACTGCCGCTCGTGAAGTCCGCCGGTTCGAGCCCCAGTAACTCGCGGATGACATCGTTATCGGTCACGTCGGGCGAGTCGCGGCGCACCGTAAGCGCTTTGAACACGTCGAAGTCGATTTCAACAGTCTTGTACATGACATACCTCTCAGCAAGTTGATCGCGTCATGGGCGACCTGCCCTGCACGCTAATAGTATTATAGTACTATTAGACACAACAGTCAACAGGGAAGCCGGAAACAGCGATGCTTTAATCATGCTACGAACTGCCGTCCGCCCCATCAGAAATCCAGCCCGATGGAGAAGTAGAACTGGGAATCGCCGAAGCCGCGGCCGTCGTAGGGCCACGCCCAGTCCAGCCGGAGCGGGTAGCCCAGCAGGATCGTCCGCAGCCCGACGCCGGTGCCGACGAGCAGGTCGTCGAACACCTCTTTCCCTTCTTCGTTGAGCCGCCGCAGGTCGAAGCCGTCGGAGTAGATCGTGCCGACATCGAGGAAGGCGGTGCCCTGCAGGTTGTAGAGCGGGAGGAAGGGAATCGGGCCGGGCAGGATGGCGGCGAAGAGCGGGACCCGGAACTCGGCGTTGACGAGCCCGAACTTCGAGCCGCTCCGCTCGTCGATCCCGAAGCCGCGCAGGGGCAGGACCGGCGTGGCGAAGACGAAGTCGTTCTCGTTCTCGATGGGGATGCTGCGGAAGGTGGGGTTGATCCAGTTCTGCACGCCGGCGGCGTAGAAATGCTGCGGGTTCGGCCCGACCGAGACGCCGGCCGAGGCGCGGAACGCGAGCGAGTAGTACGGTCCGAACCCCACGTACTGCCGGGCATCGGCGAGGAGCGTGGCGAACGTGACGGAGACGCCGGGGCTGCCGGCGAGCCGGAGGGCGTAGCGCCGCCCGCCGGAGGGGAACAGGAAGCCGGGCTCCGTGCCGTCGCGGGTGTACGTCAGCGCAGGGTAGAGGAAGACGCGGCTGCGCGCTCGCAGCGCCGGGTCCACGAGGTCCGTCAGCGACGTGCCGAGCACGGACATCTCCCCCTCCACGCGGCGGAACTTGTCGAGCGGATACAACGCCGAGACCGTGAGGCCGTAGTTCCGGTAGCGGAAGATCGTCTCGCGCGTGAAGTCGGTGAGCTGGCGGGCGAGGTGGAAGCCGGTGAGGGTGAAGTCCGTCCGGCGCGGGAGGTACTGGTAGCCGAGGAGGTAGTCCGAGTTGCGGAGGTCGATGATGAGGTTGGTGGCGGCGAAGATCTGGTGGTTGCCGAGCATGTCCGAGAACAGCATCTGCGTCACACTCTGCACGCCGAAGATGGCGTCGTAGCCGACGTTGCCGTAGACGATGTCCGGAGAGAAATTGAGCCGGTACCGCTTCTCCTTGAACGAGCCGTCCGCGTTCACGTTGTCGATGGGCTCGAAGCGCGGGCAGATCTGCTCCTCGCGTTGGCGCTGCGCCTCGTCGAAGGCGTCGGAGAAGTCGTAGTTGCGGAAGTCCACGCGGATCGTGCCGTAGACTGTCGAGTCCGGCTCGCCTTCCGCGTCGGCGTCCTCGGCGGCTTCCCCGATATCGAGCGCATCGCGCGAAGTGTCGTCAGGCGGGGTGCCGTCGTAGCGGTGCGTGCCGTGGTTTCCGTTCGTACCCGTCGTGGTCGCCGCCGCGACGAGCGGTTCGGGCAGACGGCGCGCGCGCATCGGGTCGGCGATGAACGGGTGGTCGTTGGCGGCGTCGCGGAGGATCGGGTTGTTGTCGAGCGTGGTCTGGCCGGCAAGGGCGAGCGCGGGCGCGGGCGTGGCGACCTCGCCCTCGACGCGCTGCGCCCACACGGTCGGACGGAGCGGCTCCGGCTCGGTCGCTCGGCCGAACGGGTCGCGCAGGAGGTAGATCGACGGGACGCCCTCGTTGAGTGCGACGAGCGCGGCCCGCTTCCCGTCGGCGCTGAGGCTGACCTGCGTCACGCCCGTGAGCAGGTTCGTGAGCGGCCGCTCCTCCCCCGTCGCGAGGTCTTTCTCCCACAGGTTGTTGATCCCGTTTCGGTCGGAGACGAACAGCAACCGGTCCGGGTCGCTGCCGAACGCGGCGCTCTGCTCGTCCCAATCCTCGTCGAACGTCAGCCGTTCGAGCCGGCCCGGCGCGTCGAGGTCGAGCCGGTAGAGATCGAGTTGGGCGTAGTCGTGGTCGAGCATCGAGAACGTCTCGGCCGTGTAGCGGCCCGTCTCGACGTAGTCGCCGCGGTCGGAGTGGAAGACGAGGGTGTGGCCGTCCGGGCTCCACGCGGGCTCGTGGTCGCTGAAGAGATCGGCGGTGTAGTTGACGGTCTCGCCGGAGGCGAAGTCGAGCACGTAGAGGTCCGACTGCGGGCCACGCGTCCCTTCGAAGGCGATCCGCGATCCGTCCGGGCTCCACTTCACGCTGATGATGGCATCGAGGTCGGGGACGCGGTAGTGGATGGTCTTGCGCGTCCGTACGTCCACGATGGCAATCGCGTCGCTCTGCCCGCTCTTCACGGCGACGGCGAGGCGGTCACCGTCGGGTCCCCACGAGAGGCCGGGCGTGAGGATGCGCAGGCTCTCGAACTGCACGTTGTTCTGCCCGTCGATGATCTTGCGCGGGGGCGCGTTGCCGGTGGTCTCGACGACGTACACGTCGAAGAGCGGCCCTTTCGCCGTGAGGAAGGCGACCTTGTCGCCCTGCGGCGAGATCGCAGCGCCCGTGTTGTAGTACCCGCCGTTCTTGTCGGTGACGAGCGGCCGGGCGATCTCGTCGAGGTTCTCACGGGCGGCGACCTCGGGGAAATAAACGGCCTTGAGCGCGTCGTGCCAGCGCTCGGAGAGGTCGTCGAGATCGAGGCCGGTAGCGCGCTTGAACGAGCCGTTCACCGACCGGCTGACGCGAAGGCGCTGGAGGATCTCGGTGATCTTCTCGCGCCCGTACTGCGTAGCGACGTAGTCCCACACGGCCTGCCCACCCCGGTACGCGAAGTACCCGCCGAGCCGGTCGATGGGCGCGAGGTAGTCGTTCACGACGGCGTCGCGGACGTACATGTCCGAGTTCGTGTCCCACCCGAGCGCGGCGTACTCGGCGAGGCCCTCGTTGAACCACAGCGGGATCTGGAGCCGGATGCCGTTCTGGATGATCGACTGGATCGACCCGCCGTAAAACATGTCGTTGATGACGGCGTGGACGAGCTCGTGGTGGATCACCCGGCGGAAGTCGCGGTAGTCGCCGGTGAACGGGATCGCGACGCGGTTCTTGAACAGCTCCGTCACGCCGCCGATGCCCTCGGAATAGACCGGCAGGTCGACGGCGTTCGTGACCGTAAAGTCGTTGTGACTCTGGTAGACGAGGATCGGAATCCGGTTCGTGATCTGGTATCCGAACAGCTCCTCGATCTGGAGGTAGGCGTCCTCGGCGGCCTTCGCGGTGAAGTCAGCGAGGGCACGGCCGCCGGGCTCGTAGTAGTACACGTCGAAGTGCGTAGACTGGAGGTACTGCCAGTCCAGCGCCTCGTACTGCACTTTGTTCTTGCCGAAGCGGAAGTACTGCGCCTCGGCCGACCGCGCGCCGAGCCCCACGACGAGCGCGGCGGCGAGGATCCATCCAGCGAGGCGACGAGCGGGAAGCATGGCGTTGTACGAACGACGTCTCAGACGATAGCGTAATCCCCCACCCGGCGCAAGCCACAACGGCAGGGACGTCTGCGGTTATAACGGCCGGTGCCCGGCGTCTATTGGGCATGGCTTACGACCCCGCCCGACACCACCGCCGCTCAATCCGGCTCCCGCAGTACGACTACGCCTCGCCCGGCTGGTACTTCGTGACGATCTGCACCCACGAGCGGGCGTCCCTGTTCGGCGAGATGGAGGACGATGCCGTGCGGTTGAGCCCGGCGGGCGAGATGACAACTGACTGGTGGCACCGGCTGCCCGACAAATTTCCCCACGCCCGCCTCGACGCCTTCGTGGTGATGCCGAACCACGTCCACGGCATCATCGGCCTCGTGGATATCCCAATCGTAGGGGCGGACCCACGTGTCCGCCCTGTTCCGGAGCCCGCCGCCAACCCCGACCAGGGCGCACACACGGGTGCGCCCCTACCGCAGATCATCCAATGGTGGAAGACGAAGACGACGAATGTGTACATCAGCGGCGTCCGGGCGCAGGGGTGGTCGCCGTTCGACCGCCGGCTGTGGCAACGGAATTATTGGGAACGCATCATCCGCACCGAGCGCGAGCTCGACCGCACCCGCCGGTACATCCGCGACAATCCGTTGCGGTGGCATCTCGACAGGATGCACCCCGCGCGGCGACGGGGGTAAAAACACCTCACGCGGAGCGCACCCACCGTGCCAGGTCTCGGAACGTCGCCTTCTTCCCGTACATCAGGATGCCGACGCGGTAGATCCGGCTCGCCACCCAGATCGTCCCGATGAACGCGAGCGCCAGCAGCAGCAGCGAGAGGCCCATCTGCCAGAATGGGACCTCGGTGGCCGCCGCGCGGACGACCATCAGGATCGGCGAGAAGAAAGGGACGAGCGAGAGGGCGACGGAGAGCGGCGCGTCCGGGTTGTCCGCGATGAACGGGAGGAAGATGGCCGGGAGGATCACCGGAACCATAATCGGGAGTTGCAGGCTCTGCGCATCGCTCTCCTGATCTACGGCCGAGCCGACGGCGGCGAACAGGCTGCCGTAGAGGAGGTAGCCGCCGAGGAAGAACAGCAGGAAGTAGGCGATGAGGTCGAACGGCACGTTCGCCAGCGTCAGGATGGAGGGATCGAACGGGAGGTTCTCGGCCTGCGCGGCGGCCTCAGCCCCGGCCAGGCTCGCCGGGTCGACGAGCGTGGAGAGCACGCCGCCGAGCACGACGATGCCCGCGAGGACGAGCACGACCCACAGCGCGAACTGCGTCAGCCCGACGGCTCCGATGCCGAGCACCTTCCCCATCATGAGCTGGAACGGTCGCGCGCTCGACGCCACGATCTCGACGATCCGGTTCGTCTTCTCCTCGATCACCCCGCGCATCACCATCGCGCCGTAGACGAACATGGCGATGTAGATGATGAAGCCCATCGCGTAGCCGAGCCCAGCGTAGAGCCACCCCCGATCCGCCGCATCGCCCTCGTCCGTGATCGCCACCATCTGCACATCCACCGACTTCTCCACGGCGTCGAGCACGAGCTGTGGGGCACCGGCCGCCTCCAGCCTTGCCCGCCGCACCACGTCGGCCACGGCGTCTTCGAGCCGGAACTGCGTCGAGAAGCCACCGCTGCCCTCGGAATAGAACGAGGCCTCGCCCTCACCCTGTAGCAGCCCGGCGGGGAGGACGAAGTAGCCATCGAGTTCGCCGCGCCGGACGCGCTGGCGCAGGCTGTCCTCCGGCATGTCCACGACGGTCGCCACGTAGCCCGCCGGCAGCCGCTCGCCGAGGGCCGGGCCGAGCCGCTCCGTCCGGTCCAGAATCGCGACCGTCTTCGCCCCGCTGTCCTGCGTCAGCACGCCGACGCCGATCGAGACGGCGGCGAGCAGGAGGAGCATCACCGGCGCGAGCACCGTGGCGACAACGAAGCTTTTGGTCGTGACCCGGCGGAGGTACTCGCTCCGGGCGATGATGGCGATTTTGTTCATGGGGTTCAAAAACGTAAAGACACAAAACGTAAGGGGACTTCGCTGAAACGTCCTGCTGCGGGCACCCTTACGTTTTACGCAGTACGTTTTGCGTGATGGTGCAGAGCGCGACCGCCGCCTCCCCTACTCCGTCTCCAGAGGCTCCGGCGTTTGCCCGTTCACCGCCATCACGAAGATCTCGGAGAGCGGCGGCTCGTTGAGCTCGAAGCGGTAGACCTCATCCAGGCTCGGGAGCGCGGTTTCGAGCACGTGCCGGGCCGTCGTGCCGTCGAGCAGGCGGAACTCGGCGTGGCCGCTGGAGCGCGAGCGGAGCCGGATCGCGCCGTCGGCTTCGAGCCGGTCGAGGAAGCCGTCGCCGCCGCTGAACTCTATCGTGACGGTGTTCTTGCCGAACGAGCGCTTGATGTCGCGGAGCGAGCCGTGGAGGACTTCGCGGCCGTTCGCGATCAGGAAGATGTCGTCGCAGAGTTGCTCCACCTGCTCCATCCGGTGCGAGGCGAAGAGGATCGTCCGGCCGGCCTCGCGGAGTTCGAGGATGATGTCTTTGAGCAGCGCCGCGTTGATCGGGTCGAGGCCGGAGAAGGGCTCGTCGAAGATGAGGAGCTGCGGGTCGTGGAGGATGGTGGCGATGAACTGGACCTTCTGCTGCATCCCCTTCGAGAGCTCGTCCACCCGCTTGCCGAACCAGTCGGCCGTGCCGAAGCGGTCGAGCCAGCGGCGGACGGCGGCGGACGCCTCGGCCTTCGAGAGCCCTTTGAGCTGCGCGAGGTAAAGGAGCTGCTCACCGACTTTCATCTTGCGGTAGAGGCCGCGCTCCTCGGGCAGGTACCCCATGCCGAGCTGCGTCTCCGGCCCCACCGTCTGCCCGCCGAACGTGATCCGCCCCTCGTCCGGCGTCGTGATGTAGGTGATCATCCGGATCGTCGAGGTCTTCCCCGCTCCGTTCGGCCCGAGCACGCCGAAGATCCGCCCCGGCTCGACCTCGAAAGAAACCCCGTCCACGGCGACGAACGAGCCGTAGCGCTTGGTGACGTGGTCGACGGCGAGGACGGACATAGGGAGATGCGAACGGTGGAAGGGCGTCGATGCGGCTCCCCTATTCGCACGGGGAGCGCCCGAAGTTACACGCCGCAGGACGCAGGTATACGACCGAGACCCACGCCGCTGAGTCGCCTTGAGGAGAAGCGAGCCCGTCACTCCGCCCTCAGAGCAGCGCCATCCGGTCGGCGGGGATGGGGAGGAGGTACTGCGACTCCATCGCCTCTTCGTGGACGCCGAAGAGCCCGGTCCCGCGGAAGTCTACGACGACGTACTTCTCGGAGATCTGAACTACCTCGCCGATGCCGTAGTACGTCGGCATCGGGCCGTAGTAGACGAGGTCGCCCACGGCGAGCTGGCCCGTGCGGGCGCGCCGGTAGAAGGGCAGCACCGTCGGGAGGAACTCCAGCCGGTAGGCGGGGCGGTCTTTTCTATAGAAGGCGGCAGGTTCCATAAGGCGGCGCGTACTACGCCGTGGGGGACGGCGGGTTCGCAAGCTAAGAATCCGTTCGGGCTTTTCTTCGAACCATTCGCGGTGCACCCTGGTATATTTGGGAACATCACGGGGCCTCCACTTCTCTCTGCGGGCACCTCTCCCCGGACTCGCCGCGCGCTCGCGTGGAACCCATGCATTACGAAGACAAAATCATCGACCGGCAGATCGGGCGGAACGCCCAGCTTTTCGCCGAGGCCATCGCCGAGTTGGACACCGAAGAGCGCCGCTATCCCTACCTGCGTATCCTCATCTCGGTCATCGAGCAGGCGCACCCCGAGTGGGGGCAGGCCCCGGAGAAAGCCACCCAGATCAGCAGCCTCGTTCACGAGCTCAGCGGCGGTGCCCTCGCCCCCGAGGAGACAGCGCAGGTCATCCGCGCCCGCGACGAGGAGCGCGGTTACCGTTGAGCAAAGCGGCACAAGTCACGGCGAGGGCTCTGCAATGGGGTTGAGGCCCTCCCATAACCCATCGGTTGTTCTAGCCCCCGTTCGTGACCCGCGCGAGGGACGGCATCGCAGGAACTGAGCAGGGTGCCGAGCCGGACTCAGCCAGCTCGCTCGCCACCGCCTCGAGCACGTCGCGGGCGGCCCCGTTGAAGGGGAGCAGGACCGTGACGGCCGCATCCAGGTTTTCGGCATCGCAGGCGTCCTGCATCGTCTTCGCCCGCGAGACGAGCGTGTCGGCGCCGAGCATGGCACCGAGGGTCTTGATCGAGTGCGCCGCCCGCCCGGCGCTCTCCGCGTCGTTCTCTCCGAGGCAGGCAACCACGCGTTGCACCTCCTCGGCCAGGCTGTCGTGCAGATCGCCGAGCAGGGAGCCGTAAAACTCAGCGTCGCCGCCTGCCTGTTCGAGCAGCTCCGGGAATGCCACCGGCGCGCTCGGCGGCGCGTCCTCGCTCGGCGTCGTCACGTCCGCCGCGACGCGGCTGAGCGCGTCGCGGAAGGCCTCCTGATCGATGGGCTTCCCGAGGAACCCGTCCATGCCGGCCGCGAAGCACGCCTCCCGCTTGTCGCTCGTCACGTCGGCCGTCATCGCGATCACGCGTGGCTGCGTCAGCGCGGCGTCGGCGCGGAGGCGGCGTGTGGCTTCGAGCCCGTCGAGGCGGGGCATCCGCAGGTCCATCAGCACCACGTCGTAAGCGCTGCGGTGGAGCGCGTCGAGCGCTTCCTCGCCGTCGGCCACCATGTCGGCGCGGTAGCCGAGGCGCCGGAGCGCCAGCCCGATCACGCGCTGGTTGACGAGGTTGTCTTCCGCGACGAGGATACGGAGCGGGAACGCTGCCGGAGCGGGTGAGGACGGTGAGGGAGCATGCATGTCGGTGGAGGATTCGGAAAGGAAAACGGCGGGCTCGGACGCAGGCTGAAGCACCCGCACGGCCACACGGCACAGTTGGGAGGGTTTGACCGGCTTGAGGAGGGAGTCGGCGAGGAGGCCGGACGCCACACGCGGGCGCTCCTGCACGGAGCTGAGCATGACGAGCGGCAGCGACGGACAGCGCTCGGCGAGGACGGCGGCGAGCTCGGCCCCGTCCATGTCCGGCATGTGGAAATCCAGAAAGGCCAGGTCGAACGTCTCGCCGGCGTCGATCAGAGCGAGGGCTGCGGCTGCCGACGGCACAGCGACGGACTCGCCTCCCCACTTCGTGGTCTGGAGCGCGAGGATGCGGCGGTTCGTGTCATTGTCGTCCACGATCAGCACGCGGCGGTCCGCCAGCGACGTGGCACCCCGGCAGGGCAGCGGCGGACGCTCGTCGGGCAGAGCGGCGATGGGCACGGTGATGGAGAACGTCGAGCCCACGCCGGGCTCGCTCTCGGCGGCAATCGTGCCACCCATGGCCTCGGTGAGCTGTTTTGCGATGGAGAGGCCCAGGCCCGTGCCCCCGTACCTCCGGGTCGTCGAGGTGTCGGCCTGCGTGAACTCCTCGAAGAGGTGCACCAGCCGATCCTGCGCGACGCCGATGCCGGTGTCGCGGACGGCCACATGGAGCGCGCCGTCGGAGGTCGGGACGGCGGTCAGGACGACCTCGCCCGTGTCGGTGAACTTGACGGCGTTGGAGAGCAGGTTGACGACGATCTGGCGAAGGCGCGTCGCGTCGCCGGAGGCCATGTAGGGCACGTCCTCGTCCACATCGTAGGCCAGCTCGATGCGCTTCTCCGCCGCGCGGTGCGCTACGAGGTCGAGCGCGTCCTCGAAGCAGGCGCGGACCTCGAACGGCTGCTCCTCCAGCTCCAGCATGCCGGCCTCGATCTTCGAGAAGTCGAGCACGTCGTTGATGATGGCGAGCAGGCCTTCGCCGCTGCTGCGGATGACGGACGCGAACTCGAACTGCTCTTCCCCCAGGTCCGTGTCGAGGAGGTGCCCCGTCATCCCGATCACGCCGTTGAGGGGCGTGCGGATCTCGTGGCTCATCGTGGCGAGGAACTCGCTCTTGGCCTTGGCCGCCGCGAGGGCCTCCGTCCGGGCGCGGTCCAGGGCGGCATTCGTCTCGCCCAGTTGCCGGTTGGTCGCCTCGACGCGCTCTTTCTCCGCGCGCAGCTCGGCGGTGCGCCGCTCGACGGCATCGGAGAGCTCCCGCTGGCGGACTCGGTAGAGGGCCGTCTTTCGGTTGTAGATGCCGAGCACTAGGCCGAGCAGCCCGAGAACGGCCGAGGCCAGGAACCAGGGCGTGCGCCAGAACGGCGGAGTGATGGTAAACGCGAGCCTCTCCGGGGCCGGCGTCCACAGGCCGTCCGCGCTTTGAGCCCGGACGTGGAACGTGTACCGTCCAGGGGCGAGGTTGGAGAACAGGGCCGTCTTGGAGGTCACGAGGGGGCTCCACTCGGCGGGCTCGGCTTCCCCGCCAGCCGCCAGGCCGTACTGATAGCGCAGCCCTTTCGGAGCCCCGAGGTCGATGCCGGTAAACGCGACTGAGAGGTAGTTGAGCTCCGGCGGCAGCTGCAGACCGACAGGGAGGCCACGCTCGTCGGTGCTTTCTGCGAAGGCGTGCCAGTCGGTGCCGCCCGAGAGGCGCAGGCTGTCGAGATGAAGGCGGGGCGGACGGGCGGTGGGCAGGGCGTTTGGGTCGAAGCACGTCAGGCCGCTCGGCGTGCCGACCCATAGCCGTCCGTGGGAGTCCCAGAGGGCCGCGCCCTGGTTGGCCTCGACGGCCATAAAGCCCCGGCTGGCATCGTAGAGCGTGAAAGGCAGCGCCTCGCCCAGCGTCTCATTGCGCAGATCGAACCGGGCGATGCCGCGGTTGGTCCCGGCCCAAAGCTCCCCTTTCGGGCCGAACGAGAGCGAATAGGTCGTCGCGCCGCGGAGGCGGCCGGCGAGGGGGTGGAGGGCCGGGTTGCGGGTCGTGCCCGGCGCGAAGTGCATCAGGCCGTGGTCCGCGAAGCCGCCCCAGATAGAACCGTCCGGAGCAGCGGCGAGGACGTTGATCCCGAGGCCGTCGTGCCCGGTCGAGACGGGCTCGACGCGGCTACCCACAATGCGCGCTAGCCCCTTGTTCGTTGCAATCCAGGGAACGCCAGCGGCGTCGAGCGCCATGTCGTTGACGAAACCGTCTTGGAGGCCGTCTTTGGTCGTCCAGGACTGCATCGTGCCGTCGGGGCGGCGGAGGGTGACGCCTTTGCGCGTGCCGATCCAGAGGTTGCCCTTGGCGTCCTGACGGAGCATGAGGATCGAGGTGGCGGCGAGGCCGTCGTTCTCGGTCATCACCTGCATCCGCCCGGGCCCCCGGTAGTGGATCAGGCCACGGCTGGTGCCGAGCCAGAGACCGCCGTCCGGGTGCGGCAGGATGCTGTTAATGTTGAGCTCCCACGGCAGCGCGATCTGCTCGAACCGCGCGGCATCGTTCAGGCGGAAGAGCCCCGTATCCGTCCCCGTCCAGATCATCTCGTCGATCTCGGCGACGTACCAGACGATGGGGTCGGTGAGGCCGCTCGTCGCGTCGAAGTGGGCGAAGGCTTCGTTGGGGAGCATCCATGCGCCCTGGGCGCGCGGGCCTATCCACACCTCGCCCGTCTGCCCGATGTGGAGGCTGGTGATGGGTACCGCCGGCAGACCGTTCTCCGACGAGAAGCGGATGCCGAGCGGCGCGCCTGACGCGGCCCCATCGAAACGGGCGACCTGCCCCGTCTCGGTCCCGACCCAGACGCGGTCTTTCGTGTCGGTCGCCAGGGTCCTCGCCTTTGCCAGCCCGTCGGAGCGCGTGAAGGGGCGAGGCATGACCTGACCCTCCGGAGTGACGTGGGCGAGGCCCTGTGCACCCAGCACCCAGACCCCGCTCTGCGGCGCAGGGGCGAGCGCAAACGGCCCAGCCGGAAGCAAGCCGGCGGCGACGGTGCGGGCCACGCGCCCCTCCGCCAGGTAGGCCAGCCCGGCCGAGGTGAGCACCCAGGCGCGGGTACCGGACGAGGTCATCGCCAGGACTGTGTCGCTCGGCAGGCCGTCGGCCTTCGTGAGGGCACCGATCGGTTCGCGCTGCTTGAGGTTCTGGATGCGATGGAGGCCATGCTCGCCGTCGGAGATCCAAACGTGCTGCCCCTCCGCCGCCATGTGCTTCGCCCGCTCGATGAGGCCCTCGCCGACGCGCTCGAACCGTCCGTCCTCGAACACGGCCACGCCGTGTGAGGTGGCGGCCCATAAGCGGTCGTTTCCACACACCACGAGGGCGTTGATGCGGTTACTCGGCAGGCCGTCTTCGACCGTGTAGGTCGTAAACGTCAGACCGTCGAAGCGGGCCAGACCGGCCTCGGTCCCGAACCAGGCGTAGCCCTGGGCGTCCTCCACGATCTCGTAGACGTCGAGCTGCGGTAGGCCGTCGGCTACGCCGTAGGAGCGAAGCGGGTACTGTTGGGCTTGGGTCGTGGCCGCTCCCAGGATGACGAACCAGAGAGCTGCGAGGCGAAATCGGAGCATTAGGGCAAGGGGAACGGGAGGTGCGCTGCCGAGGCGAACGTGTCCCTCACATATCGCCCTGAGACGGACCGCAGTTAAGTCTCCACGTCCGACTCATCACCTTCTACAGGTCTATCCCACCTCCTCCCGCCGCGATGGGGAAGAACTCGGGACCGCCTTCTCTGCCGAGCGCAGACGCCGGAAAGCAGCGGGCTGATCCATTATCCTTCGCTCCAGCCACGGGTCGAAAAGCGGCGCGCGGAGTTGCTCGGCGAGTAGATCGAGCACGTCCGGCAGGTTGCCGCGAAGGGCATGGCCGGAGAACCCATAGCGGAGGCCGTTGGCACTGAAGTGGAGTTGGACGCCGCGGTCCTCCTCTTCACAGCCCCCTCTACACCCGAAGGGGCTCTCACTCCGCAACGGCCGCGATGCACTCGACCTCCACCCGCGCGCCGAGGGCCAGCCCGTTCGCCCCGAGCGCGCTCCGGGCGGGATAGGGCGCGGTGAAGAAGGTCCGGTAGACCTCGTTGAACGCGCCCCACTCTGCGATGTCGGCCAGCATCACCGTGCATTTGACGACGTTGTTCAGCGCGAGGCCGTGAGCATCGAGCGTGGCCGCGATGTTCTCCATCGTCTGCCGCGTCTCAGCTTCGATGCCGCCGGGAGCCAGTTCCATCCTGCCGGGGATAACCCCGACCATACCCGACAGGAACACGAGGCAACCGACACGCACGGCTTCCGAGAACGGGAGACCCGTCGGGAGCACGGCCCCAGCGTTGAGGTACTCGACGGGCTCCCGGTCGGGCGCTTGAGCAGAAGATGAGGCGCTCGGGAGGACGGCACCGAGCATCAGGATGAGAGCGATGAAGCGCATGGTTCGCGAGGTTGAGTGAAACAAGACCGACGGCGAGCGTGGCGGCGCGGGGCTCTGCGCCGCCGCCGTACAAAGCGATGCCACGCTAGTGCCCGCCCCACGTCTTCTCCCCTGCCTCGACGCGAAACGGCAGGCGGTTCTGCGGCGGCGGCAACGGGCACGTCGCGTAGGGCGTGAACACGCACGGCGGGTTGTACGCCCGGTTGAAGTCGACGACCGTCCGCCCCTCGTCGGGCGCATCGACGTAGACGAAGCGCCCGCCGCCGTAGGTGGCACCCCCATTCGTGGCATCGCCGAAGACGACGAAGTACTGGTCATCGCCGGGTTCGCCCGTCACGTCGAGGCGGTGCTCGCTGCCGTCGTGCGTGAAGACGAGGGCACCGGGCGAGGGGGAGTCCTCCGGCACGCCCGTGATGGAAGGAATCGTGAGCGTGCGCGGCGGGTCGTACGGCTCGAAGCGCGCATCGAGACGCCAGCCCGCGTCGGGCGCGAACGTCGCGATCCCGTCGAAGTCGCGGAGCGTCGCGCTCTCGGCGTCACGGAGGCGGATGCCCAGCCCCCGGCTGCGGCGGATCGCGTGCCAGCTCAACGACCCGAGCTCGACGACCGTCGGAGCGCCGTCGCTGTCATCGGTGAGCGTGATTTCCTCGACCGGCGTGCCTTCGTGCAGAACGTCCACCCCGTCCGCCACGCGCAGCGTCACGGTGTCGTCCGCGACCACGAGCGTGCCGACGCGCGCCGGTGCCTTTGGCGGAAAGACGACCGCGTTCGACGAGTCGAAGCCGACGGTGTGCGCGCCGTCCTCCAGCCAGTAGAGCCCGGCGAGCGAGAGCCACCCGTCAGGCTGCCGCAGGCGGTCGAGCCGCCCGGTGTGCCAGTCGTCCCACTCCGTGCGGAAGTCGGGGTCGGGCGCATCCGGCGTGTCGGACGCGCAGCCGACGAGGAGCAGGGGCAGCAGCATGAGGAGCCAGAGATTCATGGGAGGACCACCGCTAGCGTTGCCTACAGGCGCGAACGCTGCAAGGTACACGTGGACACTCAGAAAACGCAGGGGCACTCGGCGACGGGTGCATGATCGGATGCGCGCACGTTTGAACTAAAGCTCCCGCCCACTCAGCGTTCGCTTGGGAACGACGAGTGAGCCGGAGCATAGCTCGGAAAACCGTTCGCCGGGGCTACTGAACGGGAATCTGGTCGGCGTGCTGCGCCAGCCAGTCGTCGAGGCTCTGCAAATCGGGGTTCAGCGAGCGGGCCGTGTCGAGGTCGCGCGCACCGGAGTAGGACTCGTTGAAGTCGCGCTTGTACTCGTACATGTTGCCCATCTCGTCGGCCCCGTCGAAGCCGAAGCTGCGGTAGACGTCGGCGGGCACGTCGTTGTAGCGCACCTCCTCGCCGAGGGATCGGCTCAACGCCGCGGCCATCTCTTCGCCCGTCGGATGCCCTCCGGCGGCCCCGATCGTCTGGCCGATCGTGTCGCTGCCGCGCTTGAAGATGCCGTAGGCGATCTTCCCGATGTCTCCGGCGGCGATGCTCGGGAGCTTCTTGTCGCCCATCGGCATCGTGAGGGCCAGGACGCCGTCCTCGCCGCGCTGGGGACCGGCACCAAAGTAGATGAAGTTCTCCCAGTAGAACGAGGTCACGAGGTAGGTCGTCGGCACGCCGCGCTCCTCGAAGTACCGGTTCGCCTCGGCCTTGGCGTCGAAGTGCGGGACGTTGTAGTGCTCCTGCAGGACCGGCATCCGGTCGTCGTCGAGAGGAAGCCGGTCGCGGGTGTCTTCGAACGTCGACCAGATGACGTGCTGAACGCCTGCTGCTTGGGCTGCCTCCGCGAGGTTCTTGGCCTGCGCCTTCTCTTTCTCCGCCGAGAAATGCTCCCAGAAGTTGGTGACGCAGAACGCGCCGTAGGCTCCGTCGAAGGCCTGCTTCAGGCTCTCGACATCGTCGAGGTCGGCTTGGACCACCTCGGCCCCGCGGTCAGCGAGGGCGCGGGCAGCATCGGAGTCGGGGTTGCGGGTGATCGCGCGGCAGCGGAAGCCACCGTCGGGGTCGTCGAGAATGGCGCGGGCGAGGCCGCCGCCCTGGGCACCGGTGGCGCCGACGACGGCGATGATCTTGGAGTCAGACATGGCTTGTATGGGTTTTATTGTTTAGACAAGCAATCTACACAACCCTCCCCTATAAGCAACCTTAAATGAAAAAAACGAGAGCGTCATCTCCGACGGAAGGATGCCCGACGCCTTAGGGCCTATCCGAAAAGGTAGTCATCGGCGGTGAGCGGGCACCTCCGCCATACGATCACTGCACACGCGATGTGGAGGAGGCCGAGGTAGTTCGACGCCTTCTTCTCCCACCGCACGAGCAGCCGCCTGAACCGGTTCATCCACGAGTGCGTCCCTTCCACCACCCATCGCCGTGCCCGGTACCCCGGCAGCGTGAGCGCCACGCGCTCCTGCCCTCGGCCCAGGATGTGGCTCCGGTACCCGGCCGCGCTGAGTGCCGAGCGCACGTCGTCGTAGTCCTTGTCCGCGCACAGGTGCTGCTCGGACTCGAACGAGACCACCGGCCGCGAGTCGAGCACGGCGTCTACCTGGGTCTTGTCGTGCCGGTTGGCCCCGGTGACGACGAGTCCGACGGGGAGTCCGTGCCCCTCGGTCCCGCCCCGCCGAGGCGGGCGGGGAGATGGCGCTTCGTGCCGGATTTGCCCCTGTCGGTCGGATTCGGGCCGGTCGCCGCCCCGCCGAGCGGGGCCTTCGTCATCGCGCCGTCGAGGGCTTGCCATGTCCAGTCGAGGCCGACCGAGGCATCGAACTCGAGGAGCCCCGTGGCCCAAAGCCGCTCGAAGACGCCGGCCTCGGCCCACTCCTGAAAGCGGTCGTGGACGGTCGAGGGCGCACCGAGGCAGCGCGGGAGGGCCTTCCACTGGATGCCGGTGGTGAGCACGTAGAAGATGGCGGCGAACATCTGGTGATCGGGCTCGCGGGGTCGTCCGCCGCCGGGCGGCTCGGGCAAGAGCGGCTCGACGGCGGCCCAGAGTTCGGGCGTAGGGAGGAAGCGAGCGTCGATCTGCGTGTGGTAGTCGGTGCTACTTTGGGGCGGTGCAGGCGTCGTCATGGCAAGCGAGAGGGAGGTTGAAGTCTCTCAAGCTAGCCAGACGCGGGGCCTGCGCCTCTTTTCGGATAGGCCCTTAAGGTGTTCGATGCAATTCGATGCAAGCGGTATCGGCGGCCTGAGCGCTCGCGCACGGGGCCAATCCGGCGACACAAGCGAACAAGAGACGCATGAGGTGGAAGGACGAGGTAGTATCGGGAACAGAGGTTGAGTGGTGGAGGCGGTGGACTGAAGGGCAAGCTTACAGCGCGAACGTATACGTGTATTTCGCCAGGACGGCGCGCTGGTTCGTGAGGGGCCGGCCCGTCGAGGCGCGCAGCCGGTCCGTGTTGAAGCCCCAGTTGACGACGAGGTACAGATCGCTGCCCTCGCGCGGGTTGTAGCGGAGGCGGAGGTTGGCGAGTCCCGCGTCGGCGGCGCTGTTGACCTGGAGGAAGGACGCGAGCGACCAGCGTGTATCGAGCGCGGCTCGCACGCGGAGGCGGCCGACGTGCGCCGTGAAGCTCTGGTCCCGGTCCGGGAAGGCGATGCGATTGAGTTCGTAGGTGCCGCTGAGGGTGAGGTGCTTCGAGACGACCCACGTCGGCGAGGTACCGGCCGTGGCGCGCCAGCCGTCGTAGAAGGCACCCCCGCCCGCGTTGACGCTCGTCCGTAGCGGCTGGCCGCCGGGCGTGTCGTAGCCCACGCTCGCGGCGGCGAAGGTGTACGCCCCCGGCAACACCTCCACGTCGTCCGCCAGCGAGAAGCCCTCGCGCAGATCGTCGTAGGTCACGTCCACGCTGCCAGTGATCGACGCGGCCGAGGCGAACACGCCATCCCACGAGAGGGTCGACTCCACCGTTTCGACGGTGCCGTCGGCGTTGCGCAGATACGTCCCGCTGCCGAGCAGCACCTGATGCCGGGCGAACGGAGAACGCGGTCCCGGTCCCCAGCCCCGCCAGAGCTTCGCACCCCCAAGCGTAAAGTCTTCCCGCAGTTCGAAGCCCACATCCGGACGGTAGACCCGACCCGCCCGCTCGACCTTCGCGGCGTAGCCGAATCCGGTGTACGCGCGGCTCTCGATGGAGGCGCGCAGCCGCGTGTTGTCCAGCAGAGACACGTCCCCGGCCGCATCGTCGAAGGTCTGCGCCCACCGCAACTCGGCATAGGCGTTGTCGGCGACGCGGATGTCACTGTCGAGGCCGTAAGCGACGTTGTAGGTTCCGTCTTCGCCGAGCCGGCTCGTGAGCATCCCACCGGCCGTCGAGTAGGCGTTGAAGGCCTGCCGGCGCAGGCGCAGCACGCCGACGTTCTCGGACGGCAGGACGTCGACCGGCTCCAGCCCCGTCCTCCTGCGCGCCGTCTGGAGGTCGATCACGCCCACGTCCCACGCCCCGACGCGTCCGACGACACGCCCGCCGCCGAGCAGCCGCACCGCCTCGCCGTCGTTCAGCCCGATCCGGCGGCTGTAGAAGAGCCGGTTCGAGCTTCCGAAGTCGAAGTCAAACAGGTTCGCGCGCTCCAGGAAGAACTGCCGCTTCTCGGGGAAGAAGAGCGAGAAGCGCGTCAGGTTGACCTGCTGGTTGTCGGCCTCAACCTGGGCGAAGTCCGTGTTGAGCGTGAGGTCGAGCGTGAGGTTGTCGGTCAGGCTCATCTTGAGGTCGCCGCCGAGTTCGGTGACGGCGTCGTCGGTGCGGACGTAGGCCGCCTCGGCATCATCGGGATCGAACGACTGGCCGAGTCCCCCGAGGGCATAGGGCGTGAGGTACACCGACCGCTGCGAAGTCACGCCCTCGAACACGACTTTCTGGAACTGAGACGACTTGTTGAAGCTCCAGAATCCCCAGTTCGGTGGAATGGCCGGGAAGAGGTCCATCTCATTCTTCTTGCCGAGGTAGCGCCACGCGGTGAGGCCCATCACCACGCGGCCGTCCACGGGCTGGAAGCGGAGGCTGGAGAACGGAACGCGCATCTCGGCGAACCACCCCTCAGGCGTGATGGTCGCCTCAGCGTCCCAGAACGTGTTCCACGTGTCGTCGATCTCGCCGAGGTCGTCGGCCATCGTGCCATCGGTGCGCGAGCCGGTGGGCGTGGTCCAGAACCCGACGCCCGTCTGGTTGTCGTTGTAGGTGTCGAGGACGAGGCCGAGATAGTCCGTCCCGAGCGTGTTGATGTCGCGCTGGAAGGAGGCGGCGAAGACGGCCTCGGTCGGGGCGTAGCAGCGGCACGAGACGTAGACGAACGCGTCGTCGTAGGTCAGCCGGATCTCGGTCGGCTCCGACGGCTCCTCGCCGAAGGCGGGCCAGTGCGTGACCAGCGGGAGCGGCGCCACCGCGTCCCAGGCCGCCTCGTCCACCCGCCCGTCGAGCGTGATCGGCCCGACGAGGCGCGGGACGACGAAGAGTTGGTGGGCCGACGGGTCGCGGTCGGCCTGCGCCACGGCGAGGCCGGGAAGGAGGAAGGCGAGGATTGCGCAGGCACGAAGCATAGGTAGGGGGAGGCAGCGTGGGGAGGGAGCTAGACGACGGGCTGGAAGCCGGAAGCGGCGGCGAGCACCGGGGCGTCCAGCGTCGGCGCCGTCTCCGCGTCGAAGGCGGACACGCGGGCGACGTGCGCGGGCACGTCCACGCGGAGCAGGAGGAGGGCGGCGGCGACCGGGACGACGGCGGTCACGAACAGCGCTTGGGCGTCAGTCAGCGCAGTGACCAGCGGCCCCATCAGCGCCGCCCCGGCCATGAACCCGACGTTGGCGATGGCCATGAAGAGCGAGAACTGCACGGCCGCAACGGGCTTCCAGCACAGCGCCATGCACGTCGCGAAGAACGCGATGACGGCAAGCGTCTGCGCCGCGACGAAGAGGAGCAGGTACGCCTGCGTGAGAAGTAGCGACGACCAGAACGGGGCCGCGAGGCCCATCGCTGCGCCGATGGCCGCCGTGGTGAGTGCGGCGACGCGGACCGCCTGTGTCCGTCCGAGCCACTTCACGAGCAGACCGCCGCCGACCATCCCGACGACGCCGCCGACGAGTTTGGCGACGGCCATCGTGTTCGAAAACGCCGCGTCGGTCCAGCCAAGGGTCTGGACGGTAAAGACGGGCCCGAACGCGTCGAAGAAACCCTCGTTGAGTTGCAGGGCGAACCCGGCGAGCGCGGCGAGTAGGCTGGCGGGCAGGAACGCGACGCGCCGGAGGCTCCGTCCGATGGCGGCCCACCCGTCGAGCTGCAGCGCCTGCGCCTCAGCCGACGGCGCACCGGCCGTCCACGGGAGCAGCCGCTCGCCGGGGCGCTCGCGGACGAGCAGCGGGATCAGCGCGAAGGCGAGCGTCGCGAGCGCAGCGACGGCGAATGTGGCCGAGACGCCGGCGGCGCCGAACAGCCAGGCCGCCGCTGCTGCCGTGGCGGCCCCGCCGAGAACCTTTCCGCCCCACATGAGCCCGTTGGCGCGGGCCTGCTCGTCGGGCGGGACGACGTCGATGGTGAGCGCGTCGGTGGCGATGTCTTGCAGGGCGAGGAGCAGGCTGCCGCCGACCATGAGCGCCGTCAGCAGACCGATCTGGCCGATGGGATCGGGCACGAGCGCCATTGCGGCGTAGCCGATCGCCCCGCCGAGCGTCCCGACGAGCATCCACGGTCGCCGCCGCCCCATCGCGAGGAATGTGTACCGCTCCATCAGCGGCGCGTAGAAGAGCTTGAGGGTCCACGGCAGCACGACTGCGCTGACGAAGCCGCCGATGACGACGGGCGAGACGTCGTGCGCGGCCATGTACGCCGGGAAGGCCACGACGAGCAGGCCGATCTGGATGCCCTGCGCGACGTACATCGTGGTGACGGTCGTGAGGCGGAGCGGGCGGCTCTCGGAGAGAGCGGGAAGCATCGGAGTCATGGCGGCAGCGGAGGAATAGAGCGCGAGAGCGATGATCTCAATGGTGTCCGGTGTAACCGTTCACCACGATGGACCGCGTCGTCGCCGAGGCGGCGCGCAGCGGGGCGACCGCCCTGTACTCCGCCGAGGCCACCAACCCGTCGAAGTCCGCGCGCGCGTCGAACTGGAGGACGATGATCCGGTCGGGGTGCCACTCGCCCTCCGGGCTCACGACGCCGGACGCCGGGGGGTCGTCGAACCGCGCGGCGCCGGAGCGCACGAGGTACCGGCCACCGTGGGCGGCGATGATGGGCGCGACGGCCTCGCGGTAGCGCGCGTAGGTGGCGTCGTCGTGGACGGTGATCTCGAGGATGACGTAGACCCGGTCCTGCGGGCGCACGACCGCCGTCCGGGTGCTCGCGCAGCCGACGACGGTCAGTGCCAGCAGCGCAACACAGCCCATCGTCAGGGCGCGGTGGTTCATGGCGAAGTCTCAGTCAGGAGATGGACGACGACTCAGTAGAGCACCCCGGCGGGCGGACGGCGCCGGGCCGCCGGGGGCCGAACTCGTCAGGCGGTGGTGACCGGCAGCCCCATCGCCTTCTCCGCCTCGACGGCGAAGTAGGTGTTGCTGCTGAGGCCGGCCAGCGCCGGCTCGACGAACGCCTCCACGGCGCCGACGTCGGTGGCCTCCCAGAGGCAGACCTGCTTCGTCCCGTCCGCGTTCGGCAGGACCTGGTGGAGCGTGAGGTGGGCCGGGATCTCGGCCGCCCGGGTGATTTCCTGGACCCGCGCGGGGTCGGTGATGGTGTGTTCGACGATGATGTACATGGCGTTGGGGGTTTGAGGGGTAGGTGTTTGGTTAAAGCAGGCCGCGCTTCGAGGGAGTACCGCAGGGGTTCGCGGTGAAGGCGGTGCACAGGTCGGGGTTTATGCACCTCCCGACCTGCGCCCGCTCCGTCGAGCTACGGAGTGATTTCGCTCAGCACGCGCACGGTCTCGACCTTCAGCCCGTCCTCCTCCATGGCGCGCGCGGCTTCATCGGAGGCCATGAACGACTGGAATCGGTCCATGTCCGGCACCTCCATCAAGACCCCCGTCACGTTGGGATTCTCCGGGTCCCTGAAGGTGCGGGCCGTAGCCCCGATCTGGCCGAACATCTCCTGCCGACTTCCAGCCCCTCCGTGCCAGGCCTTTGCCCAGTGATCTCCGTTTTCGACTTCGTGAAATGCGATGAGTGTTGCCATTGGATTTCCCTCATTGGGTTGGTTGATAAAAGGCGGCGCTCCGAGTGAGCGCCACCCGTGTTCCTCCGCCCGGACTCAGCGCAGCTACTGCTTCAGCTCGACCCGGATGAGCCGGATCGTCTCTGTGGTGCTCAGGTTCTCGACCGAGTGAGGGGCCTCGGCGTCCTTCCACATCGTGAACGGCAACGGGGGAAAGCCCTCCATCTCGCGGGTGTCCACGATGACCTGGCCGTCCGCGTCGCGGTCGATGAAGGGACCGGCGGCGGGCGTCGTGGGCAGGAAGCCCGTGCCGAGGACGCCGATCCCGGCCCCCAGGCCGAGGTGGAGCATCGAGCGCCGGTTCATCTTCTCCGGGATGGGCATGGCCTACCTCTTGCGTGGTTGAGGGTGTGGGGTCGGCGGAGAGCAGACGGCGCCGAGCGCTCAGGCACCCGGCGGGCGGTACGCGACCGACTTCTTCGTCGCCTCGTCGACCTCCTCCGGCGTAATCAGGACGTGGGTCTTGATCCGCACCTTGCCGGACTGGTTGACGGCGAGCGCGAACGCCGCCGCGGCGGCGCTGTCGGGCATGGTGTAGATGCCGACGACGTCGGTCTCGCCGAAGGCGTAGTAGAAGCTCTCCAGGGTGCCTCCCATCCCCTCGATCAGCTGTGCGACGGTGTCTCGACGGCGCGTGCCGCCCTCCTGGAGCAGGCCTTTCGTGCCGGCCTCGGTGTACTGGCCTTCGATCAGGTAGCGTGGCATGTAGCGCCTCGTGCGTGGTTGGAGGGAGAAATCCCGGCGGCGCCCCGAGTGGATGCCGCCGAGGGGAGCGATCAGTTGGCGGGGGCGGGGGCCGTCGGCGTGGCATCGTCGCTCCACGAGTCGCCCACGATGCGCCAGCCGGCGTCGGTGCGGCGATAGACGGTGAGGTACTTGCCCGCGCCGTCCGGCGAGGTGATCGTGCCGACCTCGTATGCGAGGTCACCCGCCTCCGAGACGCCGACGTAGGCGGTCGTGAACGTGATGTCCTGCGGGGCGCTGTTCTCGGCGAAGTAGGCGTCGAGGGCAGCGCGTCCGCGGACGGCCGGCTTGTTCGCCGGGTGGATCACGGCGTCGTCGGTGTAGAGCGCCGCGACGGCGGCGTGGTCGCCGGCCCGGTCGGCGGCCTGGTACGACGCGGTAAGCGCCTCGATGGCGGCGCGGTCAGAGGCGGGGTCGGAGACGGCGACCGTCGGCGTTGCCGAGGCGGCGTCGGGTTCGGCCTCGGGCGTCGGCGTCTGGCACGCTGCGAGGCCGAAGGCGAGGAGGGCGAGATAGCGCGTGAAGCGGTTCATGGGTAGCGTGGGTTGGGTGGA